>JAFYSG010000170.1 GCA_017559435.1 Lachnospiraceae bacterium | reverse complement strand
GCAGGCCGTAGAAAGCAGTGAAGATCTGAAAACGATCCTTGCAGAATTGAATCGTCTTGATTGGACAGATAGTGCACAATATGACACGGTGCAGGGACATTTGGATACGATGGTTGCGCAATTAGAGATGCCTCTTGGAATTCAGTCATTAAAAATGCTGGCTGTGCTCAATGGGCTTACTACAGGACTGGAGCTGGAAGCCTACCAGCAGATCGCAGCGGCCACTCTTCAGACATTGGAGGAACAGCTGGCAGCCGTAAATGCAGGATTGGTAGAGGTGGAAAAGGGAGAGCTTACTGCTGCCATAGAGTTTGCCAATGCTTATTCCCAGATACAGATGGGGGAATTACAGATGGAATTTGCCCAGTCCCAGCTGGATTCTGCCAAGGCTCAGCTTGAGAGCGGCCAAGAGCAGCTTACGGGTGCCGAGGATCAGATTGCCGAAGGGGAGGAGCAATTGGCTGATGCCAAGAAGACGGCATATGAGCAGGCTGATATGGTGGAGATTCTGACGGTTGATACCATTAAGGGATTGCTGGCGGCCCAGAATTTTTCCATGCCTGCGGGCTATGTGACGGAAGATGGTATTGATTACATGGTCAGAGTAGGAGATCAGCCTTCTACAGTGGAAATGTTAAAGGCTATGCCCTTGATGGATCTTCATATGGAAGGCGTACCGGTTATTACGTTGGGAGACGTGGCAGATGTTTTTTACACAGATAATTCCGGAGAAATATATACCAATGTAAACGGTAGCTTAGGTGTAATGCTATCTATTCAAAAACAGACAGGATATTCTACCGGCGAGGTGTCGGATCGTCTGTTGGAAAGATTTGAAAAGCTGAGACAGGAGAATCCTGATCTGAAGATTATTACGCTCAGTGACCAGGGTGTTTATATTGATCTGGTCATGGATTCCATTGTGAATAATATTTTGTTTGGCGGTTTTCTGGCAATCCTGATCCTGATCCTTTTCTTAAAGGATATCAGGCCTACCTTAGTCATCGCCTGCTCCATACCCATCAGTCTGGTGACAGCTGTTGTGTGTATGTACTTCAGCGGCGTGACTTTGAATATCATATCCCTGTCAGGTCTGGCCCTTGGTATCGGTATGCTGGTGGACAATTCTATCGTAGTAATTGAGAATATTTACAGATTAAGGGCAGAAGGGTATTCCATGAAGGATGCGGCTATAGAGGGAGCAAGAGAGGTGGCCGGTGCCATTCTGGCATCCACGCTCACCACCATCTGTGTGTTCCTGCCCATTGTATTTACGGAAGGGATTACCAGGCAGTTGTTCGTGGATATGGGTCTGACCATAGCATATTCTCTTTTGGCAAGTCTGGTCATTGCTTTGACAGTGGTTCCGGCTATGGCATCTAAGATGCTGAATAAGACAAAGGAGCAATATGATAGTAAACTTTTCCAGTGGCTGACAAGGGGTTATGAGAAGATATTAGAGGCTTCCCTGGGCATCAAACCTATTATTTTCCTGTTAATGTTAATTTTGCTGATCGGAAGTGTGTGGGCGGCTCTTACCAACGGTACGGCATTTATGTCTGATATGGATTCCACCCAGCTGACGGTTTCGGTGCAGTTGGAAGAAGGTGCCACCCTGGAGGAAACTGCCCAAGTGACCGATCAGGTGGTGCAGAGAATCTTAGAACTTGATGATGTGAAGGATGTGGGAGCTATGGCGAATTCTTCAACTGCCATGTCTTTGTTAGGTGGTTCCGATAGCAGTTCAAGCACCAATGCCACCACCATCTATGTAACTACCATAGAAGAAAAGTCTATGACCAATGAAAGAATCGCAGATCATATTCTGGAAAGTACGAAAGATTTAGAGGCACAGATCAGTGTAGAAACTTCCAGCATGGATCTGAGTGCCCTGGGAGGAAGCGGTATCATCATTCAGGTAAGGGGTAAGGAACTGGATGAGATTCAGAGAATCGCCACCGAAGTAGCGGCCATCGTGGAACAGATAGAGGGTACAGAGAATGTATCGGATGGCAGGGAAGAAGCCAAAGAAGAACTGAGAATAGTGATCGACCGGGAAAAAGCAGTGACTTATGGGCTTACCGTAGCCCAGGTCTATAGCCAGATATACAGCAGATTGGCAGAAGCTACGACTGCCACTACACTGGTAGCTGTGGATCAGGATTATGATGTATATGTGACCAGTGAAGCTGATCAGCAATTGACCAGAGAACTGATCAAAGATATGGAAATCAAAGGAACCGACAAGGAGGGACAAAGTGTTAAGATACCTCTTCGGGATATTGCTTCTTTCGAAAAGGCAGAGGCGCTGAACGCCATTAATCGTGTGGATCAGACCAGATATCTGTCTGTAACGGCATCCATTGCAGAAGGCTATAATGTAGGGTTGGTGTCCGCGGATGTAGAAGATGTATTGGATGATTATCAATTGGCAGATGGTTACAAGCTGGTATTTTCCGGTGAAAATGAGATGATCAATGATGCCATAGGGCAGGTTGGTTTGATGCTCGTTCTGGCGCTGGTATTCATGTATCTGATCATGGTGGCACAGTTCCAGTCACTGTTGTCTCCGTTTATCATCATGTTTACCATACCCCTTGCATTTACGGGAGGATTCTTCGGTTTGTTTATCGCGGGCAGTGAGATCAGCGTGATCGCTTTGATCGGGTTCGTGATGTTGTCCGGTATTATCGTCAATAACGGTATCGTGATCATCGATTATATGAATCAGCTGCGTGAAGAGGGGAAGAGTAAGCGCGAG
>JAFYSG010000169.1 GCA_017559435.1 Lachnospiraceae bacterium | reverse complement strand
TTTTCGTAATTGCCTGCCTTGATGGATACCTTTTCATTCAGCACCAAGTTTGCCCAGTCTTCAGCCACCTTCTTGGCCATTCCTAACTGATATCTGCGCTCTTCCTTAGTGGTTGTCCCGTTAAATATCTTATACTTGTGGAACTTTTCCACATCGCCCTGATACCATTCCAGCCACTCCTGAATATTGGCATAGGTATCATCGCCCGGCGGCTTATATCCAAGCTTATGAAGATATTGATTGATCGATATATTTCCCATACTTCCTCCTATGCTGCTATATACAGGATATCGTTCTGTATAGATTCTGTGGAATACTCACAGGAATCCAGAGAATCCACGTTCATCAGGCCGTCGTCCAGTCTTACGTCCTGATTCTTCTTTTTGTCATCATATACTGCCTGTTCAAAGGCTTCTATTGTGTGTTTGCAGTGCTTCATAATCTTCCACCTGTGCTGTGCGATCAGGCTGTTATAAAAGGCGATTCTGTCATTGATCGGTCCCTTTATGGCATTCCTGATATCAATCCCTACGTGAGCTTGCATACAAGCCATTTCCAGACCGGAGATCAACGTCTGCTCGGCACTGTCACAAAAAGCTTCCAAGACCCTGTACTTTGCCTTCGCCCGCTTCACAAAGTCAATAAAAGCTTCCTGCAGCTGAGCCGGATTGATGCGCTTCTTGCAGTACCATTCATCCAGAACAACCACCTGCTTGTATCCCTTGGTGAATCCGGTAAGGGTAAAAGAATGAGCCGACTTGGTTCCACCAAAATCGACCCCTATCACTGCATACATGATTTCATTCTTAAGCTGCTTCCGCTCATCACATTCCAGCAGCCAGGAACTCGTGACCAGATAGTCCTTCACATTATCTGCAAACTGCTGGTAGATCAGACCGTCAGCTGCCACCCACAGACCAAGGATAAAACGCTTGTAGAACACACTGCCAACTGCCCACATCCTGCGGTACTTTTCTTTTACCTTGGGTGATAACGTCAGGTTATCGTCCATCGTAAAATGCAGATGGTAAACTTTTTTCTTCTTGGCCTTCTCGGGTACCAGGAACTCCTCATGTATGTAATTGTGTGGACTATCCGGATTGCAGTTCATCCACACTTTAGCTCCTGTCACTGAACATCGTCCAATCATCTGATCAATGAAGTTCTGTGGAAACAATGCCGCCTCATCTGCATAAGCTCCTGCCGCAGTAAGTCCCTGTAATGCATCCTGGCTGGCTTCTGTATTGGCACCATATAGGTAATACACATTGCTGCCAATCTCGATCCTGGCATCTGTGCCGGATCGTATGTAGGTATATGGCCAGCCCCAGGCTTCAAGCATCTGGAGCATGGGGCGTACTACATTCTTCTTCAGGGCACCCATCGTTTTACCTGCCAAAATAAAAGACTGTCCGGAAAACATCTCCTGGGACCATGTCAAAAAACCTATTATCATGGCAATCGTCTTGCCCGAGCGGATAGCCCCGTCTGCTATAACGATGTCATTCGAACTGTATCGGACAACAGGTCTCCACCAGTGGATCAGGCGGCGCTGCTGTTCTGAGAACGGTTTAAAATCAAACTTCACCGGCCTCTTCTGTTTCTTCGCCATCTTCCTCATCCTCCTCCGGGAACAGCTGCTGCACATCATCCTCTGTGGGGTTCATTGCCTTCAGGAAGCTCCTGATATTCTCATCTCCGTTATCAACATCCCCGACCTCCTGATCGCGGGCTCTCTTTGCCCTGTCAGTGCGGATGCGCTGCTCTTCCATATCTGCATCCGTGCCGGTACCCTGTCCGGAATATTTCGCTATGGCCTCGTAGGCCTTTACATTACCTGCAAGCCCTTCTTTGATCATAGCCATATTTAAAGCCGCTTCCAGGGTACACTCTAATCCAAGTGCCTCCAGAACCGGCTTGTATTCTTCGCTGTCTATCTTAGCGGTAAGAAGCAGGTTCAATGTCTTCCTGAAGTCCGCTTTTCGGCGCCTGGCTTCTCCTGATGCCCTACCACCTGCAACGGCAATTTCCCGTTGTTCTTCCGCTGTTCGTTTATCAAATCCATAGTCTTTTATGTTTTCATAACCGGCCACTTCACCACCTTCTATTCTGGCTTAATTACTTGGTAAAATTATTATGTGTATCAGGTGACACCGTATAAAATTAGCCCCTGATTTCTCAGAGGCTTTCACGATATTTCCTTCTTACACTATAACATAGATATAGTATCGCTTTCTATCGCATCTTTACAATTGAAAATCTCTCAAAGCATTTGCGTGAATCTTATGTAGATGCTGCCAGCAGTAACCCATCTTAACAGCTATGTCCTCCCACTTCATCAACCGGACATACCGATACATCAGCACATCCTTCTCATCTTCATTCTCCATGCGTTCTATTTTATCTGTTATTTCCTTGCACGCCTGAATACGTTTATATCTTGCTTTCATGTAACGCCGCTCTTCCTGATCCAGGAGCGCAGCATAGCCTGACAGATCGCTGTTCTTTGATGCATGAGGCATGCCATCCATGATAATTGCCGGACTAATCTTATTTAACCGCATCTCACGTATTTTCAATTCACTGCGTTCCATTTGGCGTACTGCACGCTCATATCCTTTTAGGTATTCTTTTTTATGATCATTCTCTGTTATAAACAATATATCACTCCTTTACGCTTCTCTGCCCATCCTCATATCCCTTATCATACACATCCTGCAATACATCATCATAATGGCTGTAATTCCACAAGGCCATGATAATTACTCCACCTGCGGCTCCCAGGGCAACGAATCCAAATGCAATCAGTATATTAATTATTGTCATTGTTCTTCCTCCACTTCTGACTGTAGCCAATCAACAATATCCGATTTACTATCATGTATACTTTTTCCGTCAAGCACTACAATACATTCTCCGTCATCCCAATAGTGATCTATTCCTAAAAGGAAATCTGCCAGTTCTTCATCACTCATCGCCCGGATGCG
>JAFYSG010000168.1 GCA_017559435.1 Lachnospiraceae bacterium | reverse complement strand
GTATTTGTAGGGCGCTTTAATATCGGTGCAGTATCTTTGCATCTTCCCATGATTCTGGCCAAATCCAGAAAGGAAAGCAGGGATTTCTACGAGGTGCTTGACTACTATCTGGAGCTGATCAGGCAGCTTCACATCCGTACTTATGCTTATTTGGGTGAGATGCGTGCATCTACCAATCCCCTGGCATATTGTGAGGGTGGTTTCCTTGGGGGCAATCTGAAATTGTCCGACAAGATTAAGCCTCTCTTAAAGGCAGCTACTGCAAGCTTTGGTATTACTGCTTTAAATGAACTGCAGGAGTTGTATAATGGCAAATCTCTGGTAGAGGATGGCGAATTTGCAGTGGAAGTGTTGGAGTACATTAATCAGAAGGTGGCTCAGTTTAAAGAAGAGGACGGCAATCTGTACGCTATCTATGGTACCCCTGCAGAAAATCTGTGTGGTCTGCAGGTCAAACAATTCAGAGAAAAATATGGTATTGTAGAGGGTGTGTCTGACAGGGAGTACGTGAGCAACAGCTTCCACTGTCATGTGACGGAGGATATTACCCCCATCCAGAAGCAGAATCTGGAGGATCGATTCTGGGATCTGAGTAATGGCGGTAAGATTCAGTATGTAAAGTACCCTATTGATTATAATATAGAAGCTGTTAAGACCTTGATCAGACGTGCAATGGACATGGGCTTCTATGAGGGTGTCAACCTGTCGTTGGCATATTGTGATGACTGCGGACATCAGGAGCTGGAAATGGATGTATGTCCTAAGTGCGGAAGCAGCAACCTGACCAAGATTGACAGAATGAACGGATACCTTTCTTACTCCCGTGTACACGGGGATACCAGACTCAATGATGCCAAAATGGCAGAAATTGCGGAAAGGAAAAGCATGTGATAACAGTGAGCCTTGTGCGCGAATTTTCATGCTTGCATGAAAATTCGTGGATTTGGCGAACGTACATCATGAGCGTAGGCGAAGCCGTAGCGAATGATGCTTTGCGGGAATCGCAAAGGTTATCACGGAAGGGAAAACAGGTATGAGATATCATAATATTACAAAAGATGATATGCGTAATGGGGATGGGCTGCGGGTAGTGCTCTGGGTCGCCGGCTGCAATCATTGCTGTAAGGAATGTCACAATCCGGTGACATGGGATCCCAATGGCGGACTTTTATTTGATGAAGCTGCCAGACAGGAGATTTTTGAACAACTTGATAAGGATTATATCTCAGGCATCACATTTTCCGGCGGAGATCCGCTTCATCCGGCCAATAGAGCAGATGTACGGGCATTGATGGCGGAGATCAAGGAGAGATATCCGGATAAGACGATCTGGCTTTATACGGGAGATTCTTGGGAGAATATTATGCATTATCCTCTGATGAAGTATGTGGATGTGCTGGTAGATGGTGAATTTCATATAGAAGAGCGTGATGTAAAGCTGATGTGGAAGGGCAGCAAGAATCAGAGAGTTATCGATGTAGTGAAAAGCAGAAATCAGCCGGATTCCACGATTCCGGTGTTACACTGCGGTGATTATGAGAAGGAGGTGTAGTGATGCGAAGAATAGCAAAGTTTCACAAAGTCAGTCTGGAACAATTTATGAACGGAATGCAGGATAGTTTTCCGGAGTATACAGATGCTGATATTAAGGATATACATGAGTCCTTAGAATTACCAAAGAGAGCCACCAAAGGAAGTGCAGGTTACGATTTCTTTGCCCCCTTTTCTTTCTCGCTGCCGCCGGGATCTACTATTAAGATACCTACCGGCATCCGAGTGGAGATGGAGCCGGACTGGGTACTTAAGCTGTATCCCAGAAGCGGTCTTGGCTTTAAATACAGACTGCAACTGAACAATACGGTAGGTATCATTGACAGTGATTATTTTTACTCTGACAATGAGGGACATATTTTTACGAAGCTGACCAATGATTCCAATGAGGGAAAGACCGTTGAGGTAACCGCGGGAACCGGGTTTATGCAGGGGATTTTCCTGGAATACGGTATCACTGTGGATGATGATGCCCAGGGGGAACGCAACGGAGGCTTTGGCAGCACCACCAAGTAAGAACAGACAAAGAATAGGAAAAGAATAGGAACTCCCTTCCTGGGGAATGATATTGGAAAAAACGGGAAGGGAGTTTTTGCGTGAAAAAAGAAGTAAAAATGTCTGGTAATCTGCAACAGGATATGCAGTATCTGAATGGTGTACTTGCGGCAGATGCCAGCTTTGATGTGGTATACCGTGTCATTCATATAGGCGGGAAAGAAGGCTGTATCTATTTTCTGGACGGTTTCTGTAAGGATGATATTATACAGAAGCTGCTGCAATATCTAATGGACATGAAGCCGGACAACTTGCCCAAGGATGCCCACGAAATGGCAAAACAGGGAATTCCTTATGTGGAAGTGGACATGGAGGATATGTGGGATAAGATCATTACCACATTTCTTTCCGGTACATTTGTGCTTTTGGTGGATGGGTATGAAAAAGCATTATTGATCGACGCCAGGACTTATCCTTCCAGAAGCGTGGCAGAACCGGAAAAGGATAAGACACTTCGCGGGTCCAAAGATGGATTTGTGGAGACAGTTGTTTTTAATACCGCCTTGATCCGAAGGAGGATCAGAAGCAGTGATCTCAGGATGGTAATGACTAATGCAGGGGACAGCAGTAAGACTGATATCGTGCTCTGTTATATGGAATCCAGGGTGGATCATAAGTTTTTGCAGGAGATTCAGGACAAGATCAAGAAGATTCAGGTAGATGCCCTGTCCATGAATCAGGAGAGTCTGGCGGAATGCCTCTATAATAGAAAATGGTTTAATCCG
>JAFYSG010000167.1 GCA_017559435.1 Lachnospiraceae bacterium | reverse complement strand
CCTTCTTTACAATACTTTCATAGATCACCCTGTGCTCTTCGACCAAACGACCATGCTGAGAGGAATCTTTGATATACTCATAACGATAACGATACATCTGCTCCGACAGATTATTCACCAATTGAATCAAACGATCGTTGCCGGTGGCCTTCAGGATAATATCGTGAAGATCCACATCGGCCTGAGCAATTTTCTTAGCATCTTTACTCCGTACTGCCCTTTCAAAATGATCACATGCAGCCTTCAGGTTCTTTATCTCTTCCTCACTGATGCGCTCGCAGGCAATCTCTACGCACAATGTATCCAGCGCCCTTCTGACCTCCAACACATCATTCATACTTTTCTCTGTGATCTGCGCCACCTCTGCGCCACGTCTGGGAATCATGGTCACCAGACCCTCCAGCTCCAGCTTACGGATAGCCTCCCTGATAGGTGTACGACTCACCCCCAGCCTATTGGCCAGGTGAATCTCCATCAGCCGCTCACCCGGCTTTAAATCCCCCGTCAATATGGCCTGCCTTAACGTATTAAACACCACATCACGCAGTGGTAAAAATTCATCCATTTTTACTTGTAAATTATCTTGCATAGCTACCTCACTTAAACCCTTCTCTTTTGTGATCAGTCTCACTGTATCTTTCCCAATTATGGTTTTTAGCTCGTCTTTAATTGAATCCTGTCAAGAAAACCTGACACTTGGGATATTCCTTCTTCATCTTGCCAAAAGCTTCTCTGGCCAGTCTTTCATTTACAAATATACCAAACACAGTAGGCCCGCTTCCACTCATCAGACTATTCAGTGCCCCAAGTTCCCTCATACGATTCTTCAGCTCATGGATCACAGGATACTTCTTCACCGTCACATGTTCCAGCACATTGCCCATCCGGTCCAGTATACCCTGCAGACTTTCCTCCCAGATCGCCTCCACCATACCATCGATATCCGGATGCTCCCAGGTACTTTCCGCATCCAGATGCTCATACACATATTTCGTAGACACATTGATATCCGGCTTCGCCACCAAGACATAACAATCCGGTGCCGGATTCAAACTGGTCAATTTCTCACCGATACCCTCCGCAAGCGCCGTGCCCCCCAGCACGCAATACGGCACATCCGCACCGACTCTCACTCCCAGCCGCATCAACTCTTCCAGTGTACAATCCAAATCATACAGCCTGTTCATGCCCTTAAAAGTTGCTGCTGCATCTGTGCTGCCACCGGCCATACCTGCTGCTATGGGAATATTCTTCTTTAAATGAATATGAATACCACCTTTAAGATGATACTCCTCCATCATGATCCTGGCCGCCTTATAGATCAGATTGTTATCATCCGTAGGCAGCTCTTCCTTATCGGTAGACACCGTAATGCCGGCTTCTGTACGCGTCAGCTTAAGCTCATCATAGATGCCTACCGTCTGCATCACCATCTTTACTTCATGATATCCGTTCTCAAGCCTTCTTAGCACATCCAGACCAAGATTAATCTTCGCATAAGCTTTTATCTGATAACTGTCCATAGCCACCTCTCCGGAATGCATTTTGTATACATAGATTGTACTTAATTATATACAAAAGGAACGATTTTGTCAACTCTTATTAAATTCTATCTACGCTTTGCGATATCGCATAAACACTGAAATTAAAGTACATTTATACCTTTATCTGATTATATTACTGTTCATCATGTATATTACGCTTTTTTCAAAAATCGGGGTAGAGATTGGGGTATAATTTGGGGTAGAAAAATTCAACAGATATCCTGATAACATGAGGAAAAAGACGGCAGCAGGATCACCCTGTTACCGCCTTGAAAATGCTCGATATTTTATTCATTTCTTCCTGTTTGGTATTTGGCAATACATGAGAATATCTATCCATAGTCATTGCAATGCTGGAATGCCCCAGAATGGTTTTTAATGTCTGTGAAGTACCGCCCTGCTCAATATACCGTGTTGCAAAGGTGTCTCTCAATGCATGTGCTGAGAAGTGCTCTATAGGCTTTCCCTTTTCATTCATGCGCTTTATGGTATCTGTGATTGCTTTATTCGCACTGGCATTAAACACCATCCCACCGCAGAAATTCTCAAATACATACCACGAGATGCCTATCACATTACCGTGAATACTTCTTAATTTCTCTTTCTGACTTTTCAAAATTGCTTTGCTCTGATCAGTCAAAGGGATATCTCTAATACTCGACTTACTTTTTGGAGTCCCTATTGTATACTGGCCCTCTGCCGTCCTGGAAATCGTCTTTGTAACATGAATCATATTATTTACATAGTCAATATCACTCCAAGTAAGAGCCGTAGCTTCACCTATACGCATGCCGGTACACAACAGCAATGCAAGTAATTCATACAGCCATTCCTGCCGGGCCTCTTCCAGGAAGTCATTTTGCTCCTGCTCGGTCAATGCTCTATGATAGGTTTCTATAGCAGTCTTCCCTTTGTGCTTTAAAGGCCTGACACCTGCTGCCGGGCTCTTTACTATGATACCGTCCGCAATTGCACTGTTGAAAATTTCTTTCAACTGCACAATGGTAGTATTTACCGTGGTAGGCTTCTGCTTCTCAGCTAGTTTCTGCTGCAGCTGTACAATTTCCCTCTTTTCAATCTCTACAAGCTTTCTATGCCCTAATGCCGGCTTAATATGATTCTTGTACCGGCTTTCTATTCCAAGAGCCGTATTGCCCTTTATCGTCCCTTCTCGCCCCTTTTTCCACTCCTGGTAATACTTATCCAGGGTAATATTTCTATTTTTGGTATATAACCCGTTTTTTATCTTTTCCCGGAGATCAGCTTCTTTTTCCTTGCATTCTTTTATGGTCCCACCATAT
>JAFYSG010000166.1 GCA_017559435.1 Lachnospiraceae bacterium | reverse complement strand
GCAGTATGCATAAGATGCATACTGCTTTTTTACTTTAGTATCGTGCTTTAGGAAGGTTGGGTTGCAAATGAAAAAGGCATTGGTTAATCTGGTGGATATCACCAAATCTTATGACGGACAGATGGTTTTAGATGATCTGAACCTTTACATCCGCGAAAATGAATTCCTGACACTGCTTGGTCCCAGTGGATGCGGCAAGACTACTACCCTGCGTATCTTGGGTGGTTTTGAGAAACCGGATAAAGGACAGGTTATTTTTGATGGAAAGGATATCACCAATATACCGCCTAACAAGAGACAGCTCAATACTGTCTTTCAAAAATACGCTCTTTTTACCCACATGACCATTGCCGAGAATATTGCTTTTGGCTTAAAGATCAAGAATAAGAGTAAATCTTATATTAACGATAAGATCAAATATGCGCTGAAGCTGGTGAATCTTGACGGCTTTGAGAACCGCATGCCGGATTCTTTAAGCGGTGGCCAGCAGCAGAGAATTGCCATTGCAAGAGCGATCGTAAACGAGCCGAAGCTTCTGCTTCTGGACGAGCCTTTGGGTGCTCTGGACTTAAAGCTTCGTCAGGATATGCAGTATGAATTGATCCGCCTGAAAAATGAGCTTGGTATCACCTTTATCTACGTAACTCACGATCAGGAGGAGGCTCTGACCATGTCAGATACCATCGTAGTCATGAACCAGGGTTATATCCAGCAGATCGGCACACCTGAGAAGATTTATAATGAACCTGAGAATGCTTTTGTGGCAGACTTTATCGGCGACAGCAATATCATCGGTGCCACTATGATCGAGGATCGTCTGGTAAATATCCTTGGTGCCCGTTTTGCCTGTGTAGATGAGGGTTTTGGTCACAATACTCCTGTTGACGTAGTGATCCGTCCTGAGGATGTAGAACTGGTAGCTCCTGAACAGGGAACCATCCAAGGTAAAGTTTCTCACTTAATCTTCAAAGGCGTACATTATGAAATGGAAGTCATGGCAAATGGTTACGAATGGCTGGTTCACTCCACCAAAATGTGTGAGGTCGGTAAAGACGTAGGCATCAAAGTGGATCCTTTTAACATTCAGATCATGAAGAAACCACAATCAGAGGATGAGGAGGCTGTAGGCGTCAATGAGTAAGAAGTTACTTTCCGCGCCTTATCTGTTCTGGTCTGTTATGTTTATCCTGATTCCTCTTGGGATGGTCTTCTATTACGGATTTACGGACAAAACAGGCGCATTTACCTTAGATAATATCATAGCGATTACCACAGCTGAGCACTCCAAAGCACTCTGGGAAGCATTGAAGCTGTCCTTTATCAGCACTCTCATCTGCTTCCTGTTAGCATACCCGCTGGCTTTGATCCTCAGCAGCCGTAATGTAAAACAGAATTCTTTTCTGATATTGATCTTCATCCTACCCATGTGGATGAACTTCCTGTTAAGAACTCTGGCATGGCAGACACTTCTGGAAAAGACAGGTGTTATCAACAGTATCCTGAAGTTTTTGAACCTGCCTACTTTAAATATTATTAATAAACCCGAAGCCATTGTACTGGGTATGGTATATAATTTCCTTCCATTTATGGTACTGCCCCTCTACAATGTACTGGTGAAAATTGATAAAAATGTAATTAATGCAGCCCGGGATCTGGGTGCCAACAGCGTACAGACTTTTTTTAAGATCATATTCCCACTTAGCCTTCCCGGTGTGTTCAGTGGTATTACCATGGTCTTTGTACCTGCACTGACTACTTTTGTCATCTCCAATATACTGGGCGGCAGTAAGATCCTGTTGATCGGTAATGTGATCGAACAGGAATTTACGCAGACCGGCAACTGGCATCTGGGCAGCGGACTTTCTATCGTACTGATGGTGTTCATAATTATTAACATGGTTATCAGTGCTTTAACTGACAAGGACGGGGA
The DNA here is from genome assembly GCA_017559435.1 of Lachnospiraceae bacterium. GTDB lineage: Bacteria > Bacillota > Clostridia > Lachnospirales > Lachnospiraceae > Acetatifactor. The sequence continues at coordinate 7,417 of JAFYSG010000166.1, read as the reverse complement.
GGCGCAAGGCTTATGATCAAAACAACTGCACAAAAGATTTATACCTTCCTGATATTTGTATTTTTATACGCTCCCATCGTCACGCTGATGGTGCTTTCCTTTAATGCCAGCAAGACAAGGGCCAAATGGGGCGGATTTTCCTTGAAATGGTACAAGAATTTATTTAGAAACGAGGCGATCCTGCAGGCACTGTGGAATACTCTGGCAATTGCTTTTTTGTCTGCCCTTATCGCTACAGTGATCGGAACCATTGCCTGTATTTCCATTAACAGCATGAAGAAACGCAATCGTGCCGTTATCATGGGAATCACCAATATTCCCATGCTGAATGCAGAGATCGTGACCGGTATCTCCCTGATGCTTTTATTTATCAGCCTTGGAATAAAATTCGGATTTACCACTATCCTGCTTTCACACATTACCTTTAATATTCCTTATGTGATATTGAGTGTCATGCCCAGAATGAAGCAGCTTAATCCCAGCACCTACGAAGCTGCCCTTGATCTGGGAGCATCCCATACGGTAGCCTTTTTCAAGGTAGTATTTCCGGATATCCTGCCCGGCATCCTGTCAGGCTTTTTGATGGCATTTACCATGTCACTGGATGACTTTATCATTACTTACTTTACGAAAGGCCCCGGTGTTGACACCCTGTCCACCAAGATATATACCGAAGTGCGAAAAGGCATTAAACCGGAGATGTATGCCCTGTCAACTATTATATTTGTAAGCGTACTGGTTCTTTTATTGTTAAGTAACTACTCACCAAAAGATAAAAAGAAAGTTTAATATCCATCTTATTCAGAAAGGAATATGACAACCATGAAAAAATTAACTGCTTTACTCCTTTGCGGTATCACCGCTGTTTCACTTCTCACCGGCTGTGGCTCTGACAGCAATGCAGGTGTCAACGGTGAGGTCTATGTATACAACTGGGGGGAATATATTGATCCGGAAACATTAGATATGTTTGAGGAAGAAACCGGCATTAAGGTAATCTACGATGAATTTGATATCAATGAGAATATGTATCCCAAGGTTGAGGCAGGAGCTGTTGCTTATGATGTAGTTTGCCCTTCCGATTACATGATTCAGAAAATGATCGATAATGGTCTGCTGCAAGAGCTTAACTTTGACAATATGCCAAATGCAAAAGCCAATATCGGCGCCCAGTATTATGAACAGGCTGCTGCTTTTGATCCCGGAAACAAATACTGCGTACCCTACTGCTGGGGAACAGTAGGTATCCTTTACAATAAGACTATGGTCACAGAGCCCGTTACCAGCTGGTCTATTCTTTGGGATGAGAAATATGATGACAATATTCTGATGCAGGATTCAGTCAGAGATGCATTTATGGTTGCTCTGAAAGCCAAAGGTTATTCCATGAACACCATGGATAAATCCCAATTGGAAGAAGTCACTAATGATCTGATCGCCCAAAAGCCTCTTGTACAGGCATATGTTTTAGATCAGGTGCGTGACAAAATGATCGGTGGAGAAGCTGCTCTCGGCGTCATCTATTCAGGTGAAGCTATTTATACTCAGCGTGATAATGCTGATTTGGAATATGTGATTCCCGAAGAAGGTACCAATGTGTGGATTGATGGTTGGGTAGTTCCCAAGAATGCCCCTAATAAAGAGAATGCCGAAAAATTCATTGACTTTATGTGCCGTGGTGATATTGCATTAATGAACTTTGAATATATCACTTACTCTACCCCCAATACAGCAGCTCAGGCGCTGATCGAGGATGAAGATATTAAGAATTCCAAGATTGCATTCCCTGATCTGTCCCAGTATGAGAATCTGGAGACTTACCGTTATCTTGGTGAAGAAGGTGACGAGCTTTACAACAGTCTTTGGAAAAAGGTTAAAGGTTGATGCCAGCTCTGATGAATAATTTATAACTGTACTATAAAAATTCTATAAGGAAGAGGTTCCTGCAAGTCAACAGACTCACGGAACCTCTTTATCATATTACTGTTCTACTGTTTCAGACTGATCAGACATTTCACATCCACAAGTCTCAGAAGATCTGGAAATATTGGGGAAACGAGAGCTTCTTACAGACGAGTCGTAGTCATAATCCGAATCGCGTCTACTCCTGCGCACGCCATCATTATCACAGCCGCAATCATTATCACGTCTACGATCATTGTCACAACCGCAATCGTTATCGCGGCCACGATCACTGCCACAGCCGCAATCGTTATCGCGGCCACGATCACTGCCACAATCGCAATCACGGTCACGCCTACGATCGTTATCACATCCATTGTTACAACTGCGGCTGTTATTACGGCCACAGGAATTGCCGCATCCACAACCACAGTTATTACCGCAGCCAAACAGCAATAAGATAATCCACAGACAATTCATAAGCTTAGAATCCTTTTAATTCTTTACAATATTTTATTCCAAAACCACAATATGTTGCCTGTCTCTTAATGCTACTCTACTTATGCAAAATCTCACGGCGAATATAGTCAAAAGTTTCTACTTCTCCCTCATTAGCCAACATCGCAAGAAGCTTCTCCAGCTTTTCTTTTGTATCAGGATGCAGTGGCACGTTATCAGCTCCTTTTATGTAATATTGAAAGGGTGCATCATCGGTATATTTCTCTCCCAGATACACCTTGCTGGCGGCGATCCTGTCCATCATCATCTCCGCGATATACTTATCAGGCATGGCAACCGGCGCCATGCCTCCCGGAACACTTTTCGTACTGTAATCGATCCAATACTCATAATGATGTTTATTACGCCCTTTATGATGTAGCCATGCACTGGAATACCCTTTTACCTCCCGCTCCGCATTATTGGGACTTCTATCACCCTGATAATACTTCATTCCTACAAGAAACTCTGAAGGACTATATTTAGACAAATCATGCAATATTCCCTGTTTAAAAAGACCTATCCGAAAACATCCCTTTGCCACAAGATACTTATGATACGTAATTGTCTTAAAATGCTTCCAAGCTTTACTCATTTTCCCTTATCTCCCTACTGATAAATACTGCCACGCTTCTGGGCGGAATCTTTTTTACCAAAGCATTTTCCTTAGACTTTAACTCCGGGGCAGACTTCTTTAACAAGCCTTCCGTCTCCTCAGTCACAAAAGCAAGCTCCCACCTCAAGTCCCCGGGCAGACGCGGTAATGCCAACTCCTTGGCTTCCCAATGCATATTCAGCGCAATATAAAGAGAATCATCCTCTCTTACCTTATCCACTTTGGCATACCTGCCACAGTACATCATACCGATCTGACGGACCAGGCTGCTCATAGACGGCCTAAAGGCTTCCGCCCCGTGATAAGACAGATCAGGATACCCATATGCCAGATAATCCATGAGTCTGGGTTCTCTTGCCTGTCGCAGAATAGGATGGGCCTTACGAAATGCGATCATCTGTGCCGTGAACTCATACAACTCCCTGTTCTTACCAAGGCATTTCCAGTCTAGCCAAGTAATCTCATTATCCTGACAATAAGGGTTATTATTGCCCATCTGACTATTGCCAAATTCATCGCCCATGAAGATCAATGGTGTTCCCTGAGACAGAAACAGCATGCTCATGGCATTCTTATACTGCTTCTTTCTAAGTGCCACAATCTGTCTCTTGCGAGACGGTCCCTCTACACCACAGTTCCAGCTTTGATTATAATTACTGCCGTCCAGATTATCCTCACCGTTCTCTTCATTATGCTTATCATTATAGGATACCATATCCATCATAGTAAGACCATAATAATTGGTAAAATAATTAATCTTGCCATAGGTAGAAGGATTGCGACGCATCTGATAGCAGACCGCCTGCAGCATATCATGATCACCTTTTAAGAAGCGACGCATATCATACATATAATCATCCCGATATACAGCCAGATTATGGGATGACTGCGTATCAAGCCAGTCTGCATCCACATGTTCAAACCAAAGCTTGGTATCAGCAAGCCCCTGATCTGTGGCGATCATGTGAAAAGGAAGATTCTCACCCATGAGGCGAAATCCATCTACATGATACGCAAGTACCCAGTACCGCAAAATATCAATGATCTCATTCTTAGAAACCTCATTGGGAAAATAAAACTGTAGGATCACTTCCATTTGATGCTTATGAAACGCTTTCACCAATTCCCGAAACTCTCCTACAGGATCGTCGAATGATGCATAACAGGCCTTAGGAGCATAGTAAAACCCCTTTTTGTATCCCCAGTAATTCAAAACTTCCTTCACGGCTGCCGTGGGTTGTAAGAGCGGTGATTGCCTCGCTTCCACTTTCTGCTTGACGCCTTCCAGTTCCATAAACTCATAGATTGGCTGCATCTCGACCGTGGTGATGCCAAGCTCTTTCAGATAATCCAATTTCTCCACAACACCGCGAAAAGTTCCCTTATTTCTCACACCGGAGGATGCATGCTTAGTAAACCCCCTTACATGCATACAATAACATACAGCATTCTCATATGGTATTCTTGGGAATACGTCATCCTCCCAGTCATATTCCTCTTTGAGGACCATGGATTTCAGAGACTGTTCTTCTTTTTTCTGTCCATAGATTCCCTGACTAATAAATGCTTTTCCATAGGGATCAGGAATAAGATCCTCTCCATCGTAGAATTGATACGTAACTTCATTGATACTTACGTTTTCAATTAAGCCGTAACGAATCTTTCCCATTCGATTCCATCCATCAAAAGAGATTCTGCGAATCTCATGACCACTTTTTTTATCGTATAAGATGATGCCGCAAGTGTCAGTGTTAGATATATAAGATACTTTGATATTACTGCCTTGTGGGGTGACACCTAAGGGGTATGGGGTGAAGTTGTGATTGTTGTATTTCATGGGAGCCTCCATTTCTGAGTGGTGGGGGTGTGGTAAGGGGCATTTACACGTGACGTAAAATTTCCCTAGTGACGTTCAGCCCGCGCCCATTCGCAAAATCGCCCCTTTGGGGCTTTTCGCTGCTTCGCAGCTACTTTTTGCTCATAGGATCGTCTCTGGCTGAACTGGTTATAAAGTATTATACTTTTTTTAAACGAATTTGTAAATCTATTGCTTAAAATTTCTTTCCATGATAAAATATAACCAAGCAAAGGATATAAAGGGTGGCGGATCCTTTGGTTTTCCGGTGGCGCTTTCCGCCTGGCGCAGATAGGATATTTTTATGGGCAAGAATAATTATGAAGATGAAGAAATGACCGTGGAACTGGAACTGGAAGACGGTCAAATTGTAAACTGTGCAGTCATCACCATCCTCACGGTAGAGAAACAAGACTATATTGTACTTCTTCCTCTTGATGAAAACGGAGACAATGAAGACGGTGAAGTATGGTTCTATCGTTACAGTGAGAATATGGAGGATCCTAACGAGGAGCCTGAACTTGGTTTTATCGAGGATGACGAAGAATACGAGCGTGTAGCCGATGCATTCGACGAGTACCTGGACAATTGCGAATTCGATGAACTCGTAGAAGATCAGGAGAACTAAACCAGTTCTTTTAATGGTTTCAGGAATCTGGACATCGGTCTGGGACGTTCCTTCGTGCCTGTCACGTAGGTAAGTCCCAGATTTTTTTTGGCTCTTGTCATGGCCACATACAAGAGTCTCCTCTCCTCTTCCACCGTTTCTTTGGACGGTAAGCATCCATGAGGAAATACACCTTCGTTGAGATCCGGGATCCATACTTGTTCAAATTCAAGCCCTTTTGAGGCGTGTACTGTCATCAGTGATACCCCTTCTCCTTCTTTCTGTGCAGCCTTCTCTGCCATCTCCTTTCTAAAAGCGTCCTGATATTCCAGCCATTTGCTATATTGGCTAAAACCTCCTGCCTCTGCACTTAAAAACTCCAGCACCTCTAACCATTTATCCAGTTTGTTACTGTCTGTACCGGCTTTTTTGCTTAGATAAGCCTCATACCCCATCCTTCGCCGCAGATATTGCACTCCCAGATAAGGACTTAAGCCTGCCATTCTTCTAAGCCCATCCTCCAGCTCTCCCAGCGCAAAAAGGTGTCTTGCCAACTTTTCCTTGGGCAAATAGTTACAATAATAAGCTCTGATCCGATCAAAAGATACCAGTTCTTCCGTAAGCACCTCTCTGTTGATCAATCTATAAGGCTTATTCATAATGGTCAGAAACAAGCTCCTTCTTACATCTCCACAGGCAAACATAATATAGTTTCTAATATCTTTTGCAACAAAGTGGTCATATATACAATTTCCTTTTTCTTTCATTTGAAATGGAATGCCTGCTTTTATCAGTACAGAAGCAAAGCTCTGCATCTGAGCATTGGTGCGAAACAATACTGCTGTGCCATTCAGTTCCTGCAAAGCACAAGCTTTAAATTGCTTTACCAGAAACTGATACTCTAACGGCTTGTCTATAAAGCTTTGTATGAAAATTCTATTTTGCATACTACTTCCCATAGCTGCCTTAAATTTCTTAGGAAGACGATTCTTATTCTCACGAATCACCTTCCCACTGGCATCTACGATCTCCGGAACACTTCGATAATTGGTATCCAATAGCACCTGCTTACAATCAGGATAATCTGTCAAAAATTGATTCATCAAAGCAGGCTTCGCCCCTCGAAAGCCGTATATCGACTGGTCATCATCGCCCACCACAAAAAGATTACGCTGCTTTCCCGCCAACAACTTAATAATCTCGTTTTGCCTTGGATTAATATCCTGATATTCATCGATCAACAAATATGTAAATTGATCCTGCCAACGCTTCAGCACATCAGCATCTTCTTCCAACATCTTCTGGCACAGATATAGCATATCATCAAAATCCATTCTGCCACATCGCTTCCGCTTTTCTTCATACCTTACCAGCAATCGTTGAAAGCCTGCACGATAGGGTTCTTCCAGCATTTTCGCAGCATTCTCCTGATTACCGGTATTTTTATAAAAGCTGATGGCGGCCAGACACCTGAGGGCATCTTCGTCCATTTGATCACTTCTAAAACTATTTTGTCCAAATTCTCTGATATAGTCTGTTAAAATGGGAATCATGTAACGTTTCTTGTCAGAATCCGTTAAGATAGTGTCCGCTTGACGGTAGCCGGACCTTTTGAGCATTTGATAAAAGATTGCATGGAAAGTTCCGAAATTCACCGGCTGTGGTACTGCCGTTGATTCATGGAACCGATTCTTCATATTCATGGCTGCATCTCTAGTAAAGGTTATGACCAGAATATTCTGGGGAGCCACCCCATAATGTTCGATCAGATAGGAGATTCGATTGGTGATTACAAAAGTCTTACCGGAGCCGGGACCCGCCAATACTAGCATAGGTCCCTCTCCGTGCATCACAGCCTTTCGCTGCGCTTCATTTAATGTCTCAGATAGTCTCAAGCAGTGCAATACCCTTTTCATCTGAGGGGATAAATTTTCTTATC
>JAFYSG010000165.1 GCA_017559435.1 Lachnospiraceae bacterium | reverse complement strand
TAAATGAAGACGATCTGTTTGCTGACGAGGCTGGGGTAGAAGGTTTTTACATCTTCTAAACGTGTCGTCTTTAAGCTTTGCCCATCTTCGGATGGGCTTTTTGCGTTAATGGCCACTCTGAAAAAGGAATTTCCTATAAAGGAATAATATGCGCCGTCAGGCGCATCAATACCAATAAGCAGGACGCCTCGCAGTGACATATGCAAGGCGTCCTTTCTGTTTTCATCTCCAATTTATCAATCATTGTCAGAGTCAATTTCCGCTTAATCACAAGCATCCTTAAACTGATTCCAGATCTTTGCATGCAGATCTTCTGCCTCTTGAGAAATATTCTGGATGCACTCACCCTCCGTCACTTCCTCAGGAAGAACCACCAGCGACTGCATTTCCTCAGAGATCAGCTCTTCTGCTGCCTTGTTGGTACAATAGTAACCCAGATGCTCAAAGCATGCTGCCGCATGTTCAGGCTGATTTATATAATCCAGAAACGCATAAGCTGCCTCTGCATTGGGTGCCTTAGAAGGAATAAATGCTGCCATCACACCAAAGCCAAGTCCCTCCTTGGGATATACTACTTTCAAGTCAGGGCGGGCATTCAAAGCTGCGGATACCTGAGAGGTATAAAGGAAGGCTGCTGCCACTTCACCGCTGATCAGAAGATCTTGTGTATTACTGTCATTAATCACGCGCACATTGGGGGCCAGTTCGATCATCTTCTCACCGGCTTTACGAATGGTATCCAGATTCTGGGTATTGTAGGATTCTCCCATAATTTTCAACGCGATACCATTGATCACGCGATAATTGGCAGTCAGGGCAATATTGTCCTCCAATGCGGGATTCCACAGATCGGCATAGCTGGTAATCTCTACATCAGTAAGTGCCGGATCATACAGAAGCAACGGGATTCCTGCGCCATAAGGTACGGTATATTCATTGTTAGGATCGTAGAACTGGGACATAAATACCGGGTTCAAATTACCGTAATTGGTCAGCTTGGAAGTATCCAACTTCTGAACCAATCCTTCCTGAATCGCCACTTCGATGATATAGTCATCCGCAATGATCAGGTCATAATCACCACCCTCTGCCTCTTCCAGCTTAGCAAGCATGTCCTCATCATAGTCAAAATTGGAATAACGTATCCTCACACCGGTTTCTGCCTCAAAACCATCCAAAATTTCCTGTGGGAACATACCGTCCCATGTGAACAGATTCAACTCGCCGGAAAGCTTGGATCCACTGTTACCATTATTCTTATTACTATCCTTGCCACAGCCGCCAAGCAGGCTCACTGCCAGCAGAAGGCTCATTGCAAAAGCCGTAATTCTTTTCATTTTTTGATTCCTTTTTTGTTTCATTTCTTTGCGTCCTCCTATTCTTTGGTTATGAGAATGTCATCGGTTCATACCGGTTAACATTGGTTTCCCTTTTTAACATGGCGCTATTATACACTATTTAACCTTATTTGTAAACATTACGCACTCTGATCTTCCCCACCACTGACGATGCCAGAATCAGTGTTACTGTAATACTCAGCATCACGGTAGCCAGCGCATTAATCTCAGGTGTCACGCCGGTCTTAAGCTTCGTATAGATTTTCACCGGCAGTGTATTGACCTTCGGCCCGGTTACAAAGATACTGATCACCACGTCATCAAAGGACATGGCAAAGGCCAGCATCACGCCGGACAGAATGGCAGGCATGATCTGGGGCAGTGTGATGTCGAAAAATACCCGCACCGGTGAAGCGCCCAGATCCAGTGCGGCTTCTTCCAGGGACTTATCCAAACCCACAAGTCTTGCTTTTACCATAGAATAGACATAGGGTACACAAAAGGTGGTATGAGCAATCACCAGCGTCACCATACCAAACGGCAGACCCATCAGAGAGAATATGGACAAAAATACCATTCCCAAAATAATCTCCGGTATCATAATAGGCAGCATGGCCACATATGCGATCACATCGTTCAACCGGCCGCCACCTGCCTTTACACCTAACGTACCCGCAGTCCGACCGCCGGCCACACTCTGCCTCTTAGCCCGGTACATCCCCAGCGCTCCAGTGGTTCCGATCAACACTGCACAGCTGCAACTTAACGCTGCCAGAATCAGGCTATTCATCAGCGCTTCCTTAAGGTCTCTGTCTCTGAAAAGTTCCTCATACCACTTCAGGGAAAAGCCTTCCCATACCGAAGTCAGCTTGGAAACATTAAAAGAATAAATTACCGTCATGATGATTGGAATATAAGTGATCACTGTGATCACACCCACATAAATAAAAGGCCATTTTCTCGTTTTCATACCAATCCCTCCAGTTCTGTGGTTCTGGTGACTTTCCGGTACAACCGTATCATCAAGGAAGTCAGCACCATCAACACCGCCGAAAGGGCTGCCGCAAAAGGCAGATTGCGCCCCTTAGTCAGCTGCTCCTGAATCACACTTCCCACCAGCACAATCTTATTACCGCCCAGGATATCTGCGATAAAGAACAGTCCCATGGAAGGAATGAAGGTCAGCACCACACCGGACAAAAGACCGGGCAGCGTGAGCTTAAAGGTCACTGTCCAAAAGGCCTTGAAGGCAGATGCACCCAAATCTCTGGATGCTTCCACCAGCGTCCAATCCATTTTTTCTGCACTGGAATATACCGACAGTATCATAAATGGTAACAGTGCATACACCATGCCCACCACCACTGCCGGGTAAGTATACAGAAGTTTCAAGGGCTTCTGCGTCAGTCCGATTCCCATAAGCACCTTGTCCAACACACCGTTGCTGCGAAACATTATGATCCAACCGTACAACCGTATCAACGAACTGGTCCAGAAAGGAATCATGATCAAAAGCATCATCCGTTTCTTCCAGACTGCATTCATTCTGGCCATAAAATAACCGTAAGGGTAGCCTAAAAGCGTGATGATCGATGTAGAGAGAACCGCCAGCTGAAAGGATTCCCGGAGCATATCAATATACATTGGTTCCAGTATCCTCTTATAATTATCCAAAGTAAACGTAAAATCCACTCCCCATACCTTAGCCCTGCTAAGAAAGCTTAACAGAAACATATACAGGATCGGAAGTCCTACAAACAATATGGTAAAAACATAAATCGGCGCAAGAAGCATCCAGTTGCTCCGACTTTTCGCACGACTCCTCATGCAACATTTCACCTTTTCCTCTTTGCACTTTGCTTTGTTTTCACATGCTTCGTCCATCATACTACTCCTCCGCCACAGGAATTGCATTCTCTTTCTTCCATCCGATCATTACCCTGCTTCCCACCTGCACATCCGCATCGATGCCATAACGACTGGCAGTCAGTTGCTGAGCGTCGGGCAGTTCAAACAAAATCCTCAGCTGACCTCCCGCAAAGGATTTTTCCAGTACTACCGCTTCCCTATTACACTCCGGCTCGCCATTCATCAGGATATTCTCTGTGCGGATGGCATAAAATTCTCCGCCGCACCGCAGAATATTGGCGTTGCCCACAAAGCCGGCCACATAGCTGGTTCTTGGCTGATAATAAATCTCATTGGGCGTACCCACCTGCTCCAGCACCCCATGATTCATCACAGCAATACGATCAGACATATTGATCGCCTCTTCCTGATCATGGGTGATATATATAAATGTGATTCCCAACTGTTTCTGCAAACGCTTCAGTTCCAGCTGCATCTGTCTGCGAAGTTTCAGATCCAACGCCCCTAAAGGCTCATCCAGCAAAAGTACCTTCGGTTCATTGACCACCGCCCTGGCAATGGCCACACGTTGCCGCTGACCACCGGACAATTGCTCCGGCATACGCTTCTCATAACCGGAAAGCTGCACCAATTGCAGCATCTCCTGTACCTTCTTGGCAATCAGATCCTTGGGCATCCTTTTTAACTTCAAGCCATACCCGATATTATCCGCCACATTCATATGGGGAAAAAGGGCATAACTTTGAAACACCGTATTGACACTTCTCTTATTGGGTTCCAGGCTCGTGATATCCTGACCATCCAGAAAAATCTGCCCTGCATCCGACGTCTCCAGTCCGGCAATGATGCGAAGCGTGGTGGTCTTGCCACAGCCGGAGGCACCAAGCAAAGTAATAAATTCTCCTTTGGCAATCTTAAGATCAATGCCTTTGAGCACCTCAGTGTCTCCAAAAGCTTTCCTGACTCCTTTTAACTCTAAAATATAATTATTGTTCATCTGCGGTCTCCCTGCTGTCCATCGTCTGTTGTACGATACTCTCCATGATATCTCCCGTTATGGCACCCTGCACATAACCATACACATTTCCTGACACATCTATCATAAATGTGGTAGGAAACGCACTGATCCCATACCAGTAAAACATCTCCCCTGTCTCATCCATTACCACAGGAAAAGTATATTTGTTCTCACTCAAAAATTCCTTGATCTCCTCCACCGTACCCTCGTCCCCGTATTCCGGTGCAGCAATTCCCAGCACAATCAGATCCTCCTCATTATTGCCGTATTTTTCATATAGCTTTTGAATCTCCGGCATCTCACTGCGGCATGGCGGGCACCAAGTTCCCCAGAAATTGAGAAAAATTGTTTTACCCTTATATTCCGACAGTGTATGTTCCTTACCAAACTGATCCACCAAAGTAAAGTCCGGTGCCGGTACTGTTTCTTCCTCCTCTTCCTTCTGCTCTGTTGCCTGCGACCGATCCGGGTGCTCTCCCTGTACCTCGGTCTGTGCCTCATCCGTCACCATACCCTCGTCACCGACTGCCTGACTGCCCTTCTCATCATCCGGCAACTCTTTCGTGACACTGTCTCCTGCCAATCCACCGAACTCCGACAGAAAGCTTGTCATCCCATTCATATACCCGGTCAACGTCATCACACCCATGAGAATCAAAAGCACTGCACCCATCTTAACCGTATACTTTACAATATTTTCATGTTTTCTAAAAAAATCCAAAACCTTCCCTGTAAACAGACCCACTGCCAGAAAAGGCAGCACAAAGCCCAGGGTATATACAGTGATCAGCACCGCCGCTTTCCCCGCATTCCCTGAGGAACCCGCCATCAGAAGCACACTTCCAAGTGTCGGCCCCACACAAGGTGTCCACGCGAAACTGAAAGTAAACCCAAGCAGCAACGCAGGAAATGGTCCCATCACCCATTTATCCCACCTGACAGACAACCGATGCTCAGAAGACAGCATCTTCGACTGTCCGAGCATCCCCATCTGATATAAACCCATAAATATCATAATGCATCCCGATATTCGGGCAAACCATAGCCGATTATCCTGAAAAAAGAGCCCCAACGCCGTAAAGCCGAATCCCAGCAGAAAAAACGCCCCACTGATCCCCAGCACAAAGAATACGGTATTTACAAGCACCTTTTTACGCGGATAATGAATCCTTCCTTCTTCATCCACTTCACGAGCTCCTCCCGCCAGATAACTGACATATAATGGTACAAGCGGCAATACGCATGGTGAAAAGAAACTTAACAGCCCCTGAATAAACACCGTTACGGCAGGTACACTTGCCTCTATCTGAAAGCCCATAAAATCCTCCTTGCAAGCCTTACAAAACATATTTTTTCTATTAGAATTTTAACATTTCAGAACTCTATTTTCAACCTGTTTATAAAAACTTCACATTCTACTCAAAATGTACTTCACCATGCATATTTTTCACCACAAAAGCAGAACCTATCCACAGAAAGGAGCAAACTCATCATGAATAGAAAAACAATAACTTTTGCAGTCATATTAACCACACTGCTACTGAGTGGCTGTGCAAGAAATGCCTCTCAGGATGCTAATAATTCTTCCGGTTCATCTGCCGGACTTTCCGACGAATCTCAAACCTCCCAGAACCAATCCACAACACAAGGATCCTCCCACACAACAGAACAGGGAACACAAGGTCAATCCGGCATGTCTGAACAATCCGGGAGTCAAAGTCAGACTGAGACAAATGGACAGACTGGCACGCAAAACCCGTCCGGCACACAAGAGTCTGCAAATACACAAAGTAACACCAGCGGACAAGAAATGCTATCTGAGGAAGAAGCAAGACAGATTGCTCTTACTCATGCAAACATGACAGCCGATCAGGTAACTTTCACCAAAAGTAAGCTTGATCAAGATGACGACGGAACCCATTATGACATTGAATTCCACACGAAAGACAATGTAGAATATGATTATGAGATCAACCCTTATACCGGCGAAGTGCTGGATTATGACCGAGATATAGAAAATGAGCAAAACAGATAAACCTTTGGTGTCATAGACAGTCAAAGTTATGTAATGCTAAGAAGGCTGCCACACCCTGTAATGGGGCAATGGCAGCCTTTAAATTACTTATTTCTTCCTACTATAAAATTAACAGTTACAAGCCTCCCACTCTTTCACCAACCGCATCTGCTCCTGACACCTGCTTTCCATAAGCTCCAATGCCAATGCATACTGCTGCAGTTCCTTGCTGACTTTGTCCTTTTGGTCATACTCCTTCTTGTAACAGATTCTATGCTCCATGCTGGCCCAAAAATCCATGGACATGGTACGAAACTGGATCTCCACCGGAAAGTATTCCATGGCATCCAAACAATGAATGGGTACACCAAATACAATGTGATAGCTGCGATAACCGCTGGGCTTTGGATTTTTTATGTAGTCCTTTTCCTTGATCACAATTAATTCTGATTGCCGCTTTAGGCATTGGATCAAATCATAGATCTCTTCCGGGAAGTGGCAGATCACACGGATCCCGGCGATGTCCATCAGCTTCTCTTTGGCATTCATCACACTATCAGAAAGGGAAAGTCTCTCCAGCTTCGCTTCTATGCTCTTCTTGGTCTTGATACGATTCTGGGTATGATGAATAGGCTTGCCCATATCTTTGCTGTAGATACTGTGGTTCAAAATGTCCAACTTGGTTATCATGATCTTAGTAACATCCTCATAAGGTCCGATCAGTTCATAATATTGCTCATTTGTCATGCGTTTTCTCTCCCAATACATCCTGTACTGTTTTTTGCTTTCCACCAGTACATTCCGATCATATCAGGCAGATGTGAACTTCATATGAGGAAACTATTAAAAACAACTTAAAAAATGATTATAATTTAATTTCACCTTCAAACACAGTCACTGCCGGCCCAGTCATATATACGAGGTTGGCTTCCCTGTCCCACTCTATCAGCAGCTCACCCCCAAGGAGCTTTACTGTCACTTCAGTGTCAGTCAGACCATTGAGCACTGCAGCCACCGCTGTGGCACAACAACCGGTTCCGCAAGCCAGTGTCTCGCCTGTCCCCCTTTCCCATACGCGCATGAATACCGTATTTCGGTCCAGCACTTCCACAAATTCTGTATTGGTACGGTTGGGGAAGCAGGCATGCTTTTCAAAGAAAGGCCCTATAGCCTCCAGATCAAGCTCTGCCACATGGTCGGTAAAAATCACTGCATGAGGATTGCCCATGGAAACACAGGTCATGCGGTACTCCTGACCATTCACCAGAAGGGGGGCGTCTACCACTTTATCCCCGACTGTTGCCACATCAAGAAGAACAGGCACCAACTCCGGCTTCAGGATTGGGCTTCCCATATTCACACGTACCTTGGACACCTCTCCATCTTCCACTGTCAGATCAAGGTACTTGATCTGACCTGCACTAATGACACTGATACGAGTCTTGTCTGTCAGCCCTTTATCATACACAAACTTGGCCACACAGCGGATACCATTCCCGCACATCTCCGATCTGGTTCCGTCTGCATTATACATCTCCATCTCAAAATCCGCCTCATCACTGGGATTGATAAAAATGGCACCATCACCCCCCACACCAAAATGACGGTCACTGAGCCTCCTTACAATCTCTGGCTTACGTTCCTGATCCAAACTTTCCGTAAACCCGTTAATATACACATAATCATTACCGCATCCCTGCATCTTTGTAAATTTCATCTGATTCCTCCGTAACTTCCCTCTATATCACAACTTCAAATCTTTTCTACAATTCCCCTCACAGTATAACAGTTTCTCGCTTTTCTGTCACCAATTTTTTCAAAGAGAATGACATAGTTTCATTCCCAACCGCATACAGTGTATAAATAAATTGTTTTATCAAAGGGGAATCGTATGAGCGCCAAGACCAAGATCGTAGTACTTCGCATGAAAGAGTTAATCTATACAGGAATTTTTGTGGCGTTAGGTATTCTTCTCATTATCTTACTGATCATCATGTTCCTTCCGGGCAAAGAGACCCCATCTTCCTCCGCCACCCAGCCAAATGGCAGTACCGGCCAGGAAACATCCTTAGACAACACTACTTCCACCACACAAAGTGCCAATCCATCCGGCACACCCGCCTCTTCCACAGACGTAACCGCCGCAAGCACTACCACCGCTTACATACCCGGCATTTATACCACTGAATTAGTCCTCAACGACCAGTCAATCGATGTGGAAGTTATCGTAGACCAATCCTCCATCACCTCAGTTCGCCTTGTGAACCTAAGTGAAACCATAACAACCATGTACCCCCTCCTAGAACCAACCTTCCAAAACATCTGCACCCAAGTATACGAAAAACAGTCAGTGGAAGGAGTTACCTACGAAACAGAAAATAAATACACCTCTCTCGTGCTACTGGAAGCCATCCGTAATTCTTTGGAAAAAGCCCGATCAGAGTTTGATTAATGTTATAGGTAATTGTCAAGTAACAGCCGCTGAGTGGAGCAGTTGTTCGTACAAAAGGCCCTTGAAAAACGCCGGTGCTTGGCGAGGTACTTTCGAGCCTAGCACCCGCTGCGTTTTTCACGGAGCGAGAGCGTGCCGCTGTACGAACAACTGCTCTGCCCAGCGGCGTCCCTTGCCGCAATCCCCATAACATGAATCACAGTCTCTCCGCCTCTTCCATCCAAAGTGCTGCTGAAGCATCTGACGGCACGCGCAAATCCCCTCTGGGTGACACTGCCACGCTACCAACTTTTGGTCCATCCGGCAGGCAGGAGCGTTTGAATTGCTGCTGGAAGAATCTGCGGCAGAATGTCTTCAGCCATTTTTTGATAATCTCTGCATCATAGATTCCTTCAAAAGACTGCAGTGCAATCCGATAGATTTTCTCCGGTGAATAGGTGCAACGCAGGAAATAGTACAGGAAGAAATCATGAAGCTCATAAGGTCCTACCAGATCCTCCGTCTTCTGTGCGATAACACCGTCTACAGGCGGCAAAAGCTCAGGACTTACCGGCGTATCCAGAACATCCAGAAGAACATCCTTCAAAATCTCATTGTTACAGGTCTCTGCATAATATTTTACCAGATGGCGTACCAATGTCTTGGGAACTCCGGCATTGACACCATACATAGACATATGGTCACCATTATAAGTCGCCCAACCAAGGGCAAGTTCGGACATGTCACCGGTACCGATGACCAGACCACCCATGCGGTTGGCAATGTCCATAAGCACCTGTGTCCGCTCTCTTGCCTGAGCATTTTCATAGGTCACATCATGTTGATCCGGATCCTGACCGATGTCTCTAAAATGCACCCGCACAGCCTCCTTGATATCCACTTCCTTCAAGGTGGTACCCAGAGTGGTCGCCAGCTTGCAGGCATTTTCGTAGGTGCGGTCAGTGGTTCCAAAGCAAGGCATGGTCACTGAGATAATACCCTTTCTATCCAGTCCCAACATGTCAAAAGTACGGGCAGTCACAAGCAATGTCAACGTAGAATCCAATCCACCCGAGATACCGATGACAGCAGTCTTGCAACCGATATGCTCATACCTTTTTTTCAGACCATAAGACTGTATGGCCAAGATATCCTCGCAGCGCTTGTTGCGGCTTTGGGTATCTGTGGGCACAAAAGGCATATTGCTAAATTGTCTCTCCAGTTTGGTCTCTACCATATTAAGCTTGAAAGGCACTGCCACATAATTTAGATTTCTTTCCTTACCAAAGGTACACATTCTGCGTCTCTCAGCCAGAATACGGTTGATATCCAGATCGGCATAGATAGTCTCTCCCATAAACTTCTTAGACTGCATCAGTATATTACCATTCTCCCCGATCAAATTGTGGGCACCGAATACAAGGTCCTGGGTGGACTCTCCTTCCCCTGCACTGGTGTAAATATATCCGCACAGAAGTCGGGCACTGGAACTTTTCACCAAAAGCTCCCTATATTCATCTTTTCCAACATTCTCATTAGAGGCCGACAAATTAACAATAATTGTGGCTCCACTGAGAGCATGATCAGTACTGGGAGGATTTGCCACCCAGAGATCTTCGCAGATCTCACAGCCAATAACCAGTCCCCGCATATTGGTACACTCAAACAACAGGTTCACTCCAAAGGGAATCTCCTCATCTCCAAGGTAATAAGATGTTACTTCCCGATTGCCTTCTGTAAAATGTCTCCCTTCATAGAATTCCGCGTAGCTTGGAATATTAGCCTTGGGTACCAAACCCAGAACCACGCCATCCTGTATTACTGCTGCCACATTGTATAATCTGCCGTCTCTTTCCAGCGGAAGCCCTATCACAACAACGGCATCCTTCCCTTCCGTGCTCTCTGCGATCTTTACAAGCTGATTCTTAGCTTCCTCCAATACTATCTCGTGCAAAAAAAGGTCTCCGCAGGTATATCCCGTGAGACAAAGTTCCGGTAACACGATGATCTTGGCCCCATGTTCATAAGCCTCGTTCATCTTCTCACAGATGACCCGGGCGTTATATTTCGGGTCTGCCACTTTGATCTTGGGAGTGACAGCTGCCACCTTCAGAAATCCATGCTTCATACCTTACCTCCTTGCCTTCTGATACAATGCCTTCAACTCTTCTACGCTAAACTCATAATTGGTATTGCAGAAATGACAATTCATCTCTATGGGCTTTCCATCATCAATCATGTCCTGCAGTTCCTTTTTGCCGATGCTGATCAATGCTTTTTCCACTCTCTCTTTGTCACAGTTACAATGAAAACCAGTGTCCAGTGTATCTGTGATCTCCACATCAAATCCGGAAAGTACCACCCCCAAAAGTTCCTCCGGTGTCATGCCCTGGGCAAGCAGAGAAGTCACTGATGTCAACTGTTTCAGATTTTCCTCCAACCGATCAATAACTGCATCTTCTGTAAAAGGCATCAACTGTACGATAAAGCCTCCGGCACATTTTACGGTATTATCTTTCTCCATCAGAACACCCAGTCCCACGGAAGAAGGCACCTGCTCTGACGTTGCAAAATAATAAGTCAGATCCTCTGCGATCTCACAGGTCTGCAGCATGGTCTGTCCCACATAAGGCTCCTTTAAACCCATATCCTTGATCACCTGCAAAAATCCCGGCCCCACTGCCCCTGCCACATCCAGCTTTCCTTTGGAGTTAGCCGGCAGGATCACATCCGGTACATTGGCGTAACCTTTTACATTTCCCTTGGAATCTGCAGTCACAGTCATACCTTTCATAGGTCCTCCCGACTTGATCTGCAGGGTCATCAAATCCTCTTCGCCCTTCAGCATAGACCCCATCATGGCTGCGGCACTCATAAGCCGGCCTAATGCAGCTGTCACCACAGGGCTTGTGTTGTGTGCCTGTCTGGCAGTCTCCACCATTTCTCTTGTTGTACAGGCAAACGCTCTGATCTGGGCATTTGCCGCTGTTGCTCTTACAATATAATCTGACATGTTTTCCTCTTTCCCTCACTGCATCCTTACAGCGCCGAATTATTCTCCATCTGCTTGCCCTGCTCTCTTGCCACCAGGTAAATGCGCTCAGTAGTCTCTGTCACAGGTCCATCTGTATCACTGTCTTTTATCAAAAGCACCTTCATCCCAGCTTCTTCCACCAAAGATACCATCTGCTCTTCTGTATAACCTCGCTGATAATGGGTCTCTGTGAATCTGCGGAAGCGGTCTCCTTCCTCCTGCACAAACACCGTTAAGTCATATTCGTTGATCTCTTCCTCTGAATGATAATAGTTTTCCCAGATAAAACTGCAGTCCTCACGATTCTCTGCAATGGTAGTATCTCCAATAACCTGTTCATACTTGTATACCGTATTAAAATCAAAGATAAAAATACCACCCGGATACAAATAATTATTCACCAACTGAAATGTCTGAAGCAGTTCATCTTCTTCCAAAATATAATTCAAGGAATCACACACACTGATCATCGTACCCACAGTGCTGTAAAGCTCCAGCTCTCTCATATCCTGTAACAGATAAAGAATCTGCGCCCCTGACTGTTCACGCTTCGTGCAGGCCACGTTCAGCATCTCCTCTGAGTTATCAATGCCCATCATATCATAGCCTTTGTCATACATCAGTTGTGTCAAGGTGCCGGTACCGCAGCCTAAGTCTGCAACAAGATTGCGCTCTGAGGCAAGCAACTCTTCACCGGACTGCTCATACTCTGTACTCACGGCCGGACTTACGGCATCCGTCTTTAAGCTCGTTTCCCTCACAGGCTTGGAAATTCCATATGTTTTTATTAAATTTTCAATGCGCCGGCACCAGAGCTCATAAGGTGTGTTATCCATAAGCTCATCATATACATACGCAAAATCACTGTAGCTTTCCATATTAATCGTTCAACCTTTCAATCATCGCTACTTTTATCTTGCCAGAAATTCTTTTAAAAATTCTAACAAACGATCCATTTCTTCATCAGTTCCTATGGTAATACGCAGTGAATTGTTGATGCGGGGCTTGTTCCAGTAACGCACATAAATATCTTGTTCTCTAAGGGCTGTAAAAATATCCTTGGCTGCCACTGTCTTGTGAGAAGCAAAGATAAAATTAGCCATAGAATCCGGGAACGTAAATCCCAGATCGGCAAGTTCCTTCTTCACCCGTTCTCTGGTTTTTATGATCTTCTGCACCGTAGCACGGAAATATACTTCATCCTTTACCGCCTCTACTCCCACCTTCTGAGAAGGATAGTTCATGGTGTAGGAGTTGAAGGAAAACTTTGCATCATTTAAATATTTAATCAGCTTTTTACTGCCGATGGCAAAACCAATCCTCATTCCTGCCATGGCTCTGGACTTAGAAAAGGTCTGTACCACCAACAGATTCTCATACTTTTCAACTAATGGCAGCACACTGACGCCACCAAAATCCACATAAGCTTCATCAATGATCACCACTACATCCGGATTTGCCTGAAGAATCTCCTCTATAGTCTCCAACGATTCCATCACACCGGTAGGTGCATTGGGATTGGGAATAATGATACCGCCATTGGGCTGCATATAATCCTTGGGTACGATGTGCCATTCATCATCCAAAGCGCAAGTCTTATAAGGAATTCGGTATAATTCTGCCCAGACATCATAAAAAGAGTAAGTAATATCCGGAAACAAAATGGGGTTCTCTGCATTAAAAAATGTCAAAAATGCCATTGATAACACATCATCCGAGCCCACTCCCACAAACACCTGCTCCGGATCAACGCGATAGTACTCTGCCAGTGCATTCACAAGACCTGTCGTATTGGGATCCGGGTAAAGACGAAGTGCATCAGCACCCAACTCCTTTAACACATTCTCCACTCCCGGTGCCGGCGGATATGGGCACTCGTTTGTATTTAATTTAATCATATTAGGGCGATTCGGCTGCTCCCCTGCCACATAGGGAATTACCTTGCGTACATTACACTCCCATTTCATAGTTATTCCTCCCATTGCTTCTCAAAATTTCTGAAGACGCGATAATCATAACATTTTTATAGGAAAAAATCAAATATATCATTGCTTTTTTGGAAATAAAATGATATATTATGCACGTATGATAAAGAAAATGCAACAAACAAGGAGGAAAGATATGAAAAAATTAGTTGCTCTTGTATTATTACTCATTATGGCAGCTTCTGTTCTTACAGGATGCGGTGCCAAGGAACCAACTACAGCAAAAGTAATCGAAATCGAACTTACCAACGAAGAATATGCCTTTGGTGTAGATAAAACACAGCCTGAGCTGTTGAAACAAGTAAACGCTTTTATCAAACAGATCAAGGAAGACGGCACATTTGAAGAAATCTGTACCCGTTACTTTGGTGATGGTACCCCTGTTCCGGTCACCTCTGCAGCACTGGATACTAATAAGGATCAACTTGTTGTGGCTACCAATGCAGCTTTTGAGCCCTTTGAATTTACCGGCGGTGGTGACAGCAACACCTACCTTGGTATTGACATGGAAATCGCTGCTTTACTTGCCAAACATCTGAACAAAGAACTGGTTATCCAGAACATGGACTTCGATGCTGTTTGTTTGGCTGTAGGTCAGCAGAAATGCGATATCGCCATGGCAGGGCTCACCATTAACGAAGAGCGTAAAGAGTATGTAACCTTCAGTGATTCCTACTACACTGCATCCCAGAAGCTGATCGTTCCTTCCACCAATACTGAGTTTGACAACTGTGCAGATGCTGCTTCTATAGAAGCAATTCTCAACCAAAAAGATAAGTCTTCCAAAGTTGGTGTTCAGAACGGTACCACAGGTCAGTTCTACAGCGAAGGCGATGAAGGCTGGGGATTTGCAGGTTTCCCTGTAACAACAGTTGGTTACAAGAATGGTTCTCTGGCTGTTCAGGACTTATTAAACGGTAACATTAACTATGTAATTATTGACTCCGCTCCTGCTGCGTTCATCACAGAATCCATCAACGCACTGCAGAAGTAATCTTGTTAAAAAAGAGGTTTTCATGGGTAATTTTAGCCTGAAGGTTGAAAATTTTATAAACATTTTTATTCATCAAAACGGTTATACCAGAGTCCTGGAAGGTCTTCGGAATACACTGATTATTGCGGTAGTGGGTCTGATCATTGGTATTCTGATCGGTACTGTCATTGCCACTGTCAGAGTGATTCCGAAATATAAACTGCTTCCCAGGATTCTCAATGGAATCTGTGGTTTTTATGTAAGCATGTTCCGTGGTACCCCCATTGTGGTACAGCTGTTGGTATTTTACTATGTACT
Organism: Lachnospiraceae bacterium; assembly: GCA_017559435.1. Classification (GTDB taxonomy): domain Bacteria; phylum Bacillota; class Clostridia; order Lachnospirales; family Lachnospiraceae; genus Acetatifactor. The sequence continues at coordinate 34,853 of JAFYSG010000165.1, read as the reverse complement.
GCTGCCACTGATGGGCATGCGCGTTTCCGGTCTGCAGGTATCTGTGCTGGTATTTGGTTTAAATTCCGGCGCCTACATATCAGAGATCATGCGAAGCGGTATTCTCTCTGTGGATACCGGACAGATGGAAGCCGGTCGTGCAGTGGGTCTGGGTTACTGGACCACGATGCTGCGTATCGTAATTCCCCAGGCAGTGAAGAACATCCTTCCCACACTTGGCAATGAGTTCATTACACTGGTCAAGGAGACCTCCGTTGTCAGCTTTGTGGGAACGGCTGACCTTTATCTGGCCTTTAACCTGATTGGTTCAAACAGCTATGAATTTATGGTTCCTTATCTTGTAATGGCAATCATATACATCCTACTGGTACTGATCATCAGTCTCGGTATCAAAATCATGGAAAGGAGCCTGAGGAAAAGTGATAGACGTAATTAATCTCCAGAAAAGCTTCGGCGATGTACAGGTCTTAAAAGGCATTGATGTGCAGATTGACAAAGGCGATATCATGTGCATCATCGGTCCTTCAGGTTCCGGTAAAAGTACCTTCCTGCGCTGTTTAAATTGTATGGAAGATCCTACCGGCGGCCAGATTATCTTTCACGGTGTTGATATTACTGATTTCAAGGTGAATATTAACATCCACAGAAGAAAGATGGGTATGGTATTCCAGCATTTCAATTTGTTTAACAACAAAACAGTTATTCAGAACATTATGCTGGCTCCGGTATTTGTTCAGTGTCAGGACCTAAAGAACGCCAAACGCACCAACGCCCGGATCACCTTTTTAAACCTCTTTAAAAAAGCTGACAAGAAACAAAGCCTTGTACCTATAACCACCAGCAAGGCCCAGATCAAGAAAGAAGCACACCAAAATGCCCTTTCTCTCTTAAAGCGGATCGGACTGGAGGATAAAGCAGACGTCTATCCTTCCACCCTCTCCGGCGGACAGAAGCAACGCGTGGCTATCATCCGTGCTCTGGCAATGAATCCGGAGGTCATCTTGTTTGATGAACCTACCAGTGCATTAGACCCGGAAATGGTGGGTGAAGTACTGGATCTGATGAAGGCTCTGGCAAAAGAGGGTATGACTATGATCATCGTCACCCACGAAATGGGCTTTGCCCGTGAGGTTGCCAATCGCGTACTCTTCATTGATGAAGGACAGATTCTGGAAAGTGGTTCACCTGCAGAATTCTTTGGCAACCCTAAGAATCCCCGATTAAAGGAGTTCTTGTCTAAGGTGCTGTAAGCAATGATATTAACCTTGTCTATAAAGGTCTTCTATGTACACTGATGCATGGAAGACCTTTTATTTTGTTATACCGCCGTTATGACTCAGACTCTGTCCACATTAACAGACACTCTATCAAAGAAAGAACCACACCGTAGCCGCTATGTACGGTACAAGTGCCACCGGTTTCTTCAAATTCCCTTTCTTATTGATGTTACGTCTGACCCCCTGCACAACAAAAAGCGCCACAAATACAGCTGCCATATGCAACAAATATGTGCTAAGTCCTTTCCCAAATCTGCTTTCATAAACAGCACATACCAGAAACACCAGTCCATCACCCGCCCCATACATTCGCATAAATATTCCTAATTGAATGACTGCAAAAATTGCCAACGAGATGATTTTTTCCTCGGAAGGCGAAACCACAATAAAAACTACGCCGGTGGGCACTGCCAGAATATGCAGAAAGTCATACACTTCATAAGTCTGATCATCCTGTATCGCAGCCACCAGAAGATAGGCAGCCAATACACCGCATGCAAGCTGCCCATAACATCCCCAATGACTTAAAAACATCTCAATCCAGCCTCCAACAACAGCAGAATAAAATAGGATTTTCTTATAAACAGCTGAATCTAATGTAAGTTCCGTGTTGATATCTTGTCTCAAAATCCAACGAAGACACCAATCCGCAAACATACCAATTTCAAGACAAATGCTTCCTGCCAACATCCTTTTCTTCTCCTAATTCTCCTTCTCCTTTTATTTTTTTCATCGAAGTCTCGTGCGTAAATCGTCCAATATAGTTTCATCCTCTCCCAATGTCCAGATAATCGGTGCTTTGCTTATCACCTTGCCATCTTTCCATGCCTTTACAGTTATCTCCCATTCTCCTTGTGGTGTCCGAAAAGGTATCATAAATATATATTCCTCCTCATGTCGGTTTGCCAGCCCATCATACACAAACACTGTATTTAGCTGTGCATCTAAAGCACTCATTTCTTCCGGGAAAATCACTTCAACTTTGTCCGGATAACCATAAGTGATAATATTTAAGGAACCGCTTTCTACACAACGAAATACCGGCTTATGCGGCTCCAAGATACGTTCCACATAGGCAGACAATGCCAAGCTCTCACTTACATAACTAACAATTCGTTCATTCCCCACACGGTCTGCGGCATAAAACTCTGTTATAAAATCACCTTGAAAAACTTCATCGTTGGCATCAACTGCCATGACCAATTCTGAACCTGTTGCCTCATACACCTTCCGGCTTCCGGTATCACTGTTTATGACCACTGCATAGAACTCCCTGACACCACTTCCTTCGTCTATAGCCTGAAATGTAAAGGTACGCTTTCCGTTCATCACTTCCTTTTCATCAAACTTTTCCATGGCTTCCACACCTGCTATAACCGGAGCCGCGTTATCACCGATCAGCCACAGACCGTGGGTCTTGTCTGTATCCGGATCAGAAGTTATCATTTCTCCTTCAAAATCTGCACCGGCCATAGGAACTACCCACATTTTCTTTGCATTCATAGATGGATCCATGGTAAATCGCTGTTCTATGGTCAAACGCCTACAACCATTACTTCTTCTGGTGATTGTATAAGAATCGTCTTTCAACTCCGATTTACCTGTAAGTGTTTTCGTCACCCCGGTGGCATTGGTAATAACCATATTATCTGTGATCACAGAAACATTGGGAGTAACGATATCCAGGGTAACCGCTGCAGCACCACCTAATTGCATACAATACATCAGATGATTTACCTGATAAGTAGGGGTAGCCTGCCCAAGAATAAACCCTGTAAAATCCAATCGGAATGGTGTCTTTCCATCACATTTCACATAATAAGTATCTGTTCCTGCCTGATAAATAGAATGATCAGCCGAACTGATCCGAAGCACTTCTGTCATCACCGGCCACGCCACCTCTTCATCAGACTTCCCGATTTCAATATGAGTGGTAGCACCGATATTTCCGGCCTTATCAACCGCAGCCACATGGAAATACTGTTTTGACGCAGTCAGTTCAATCTTCACCTCATTTTCACGTATCATTCTTCCGTTATTACTATTCACATTGGTGTCTGCAGTTCCATTCACCAGATAATAATATCCTGCCACACCGGAAATCAGTGTATTCTTGGTCACATTAGAATGACTTAGTACCTCCGCACTTCCCAATAAATAAGATTCTGCCCTATGATAGTATTCCGTGCCTTTGTCTGGGGGTGCTTCCCACGATAGAGACAAGCAACTTTCTCCTGTAGCACACTTGGTTACCTTACCCTCTTCCACTTTATCCGGCGACACCTTATCCGGAGCTTTTACCCCTTTCAAAAACAGTTCCTGCTGATATCCTATCTTCAGAGATTCAATGGAAAAGAAACCATTACCAGCTTGTTTTCCCGCCTCCCTTGTGTAATCCGTGACATATTCTGTGTTGACATAACTGCTGCCCCCATAAGACTGTCTTGCTGTGACCAATTGCCCCTCATCATAGACACAGACTTTGATCGTTTTGCTCCCACTAAAACTAATCTCCTCTATAGTAGTGCTAAACCAACACTGGTTTTCTCCCACCTCATTGATCATACGAATCCTTACTCCTGTGGTCCCCTCCGGAAGTGTCACCGTTTCATTCCAATAGATCATAGAAGAATCCGTAGAGCTAAATCCATTATAATATCCGTACCATCCACTACTGAAGCCCTTACGTCCGCCGGTCCTGCTTTCAAATAGTTGCAGGAAGCTATTGATACTGGACTGATCAAAACCATTGACATCTGTGTACCTGGTAACCTGACTCAATGTCTTATAAAAAATCACCCGCTCATTTTGATCATATACTATCAGACTTCCATCATGAAAGATACCTTCTCCTCCACCGGTATCCGCACTTATATGAATATTCAGGATACTGTTTTCTTCTGTTGGTATATATGTCTTTGCGCTAGTCCAATCCTCATTAAAATACTCTCCGATGCTCACATCCATACCCGCTGTTTCATAGTCTTTTCCGTGTCCTCCAACACCCCATATATTTTTGCTCTGTCCGTAAAAAGAACCATATAAACTATGACAAAGATTGCGCTGACTATGTATTTGAGCCCAACTGCACAGATAATCCGGATAACTCATTACCGTATAGGATGTGTCCTTGGTCACATAACAGTCCTCCGAATGATAGTGATAGATCGCCTGACCTGCCGTGCCGCCACGATAACCGCCTCCACCCCCGGCACCTCCGCTTTCTCCATCATATCCGGTACTTAGGTTGCTGGCAACAGATCCTCCTGCACCACCATTAGCAATCATGGTAGCTCCCCCTCCGCCACCTGCCACGATTAAAATTCCCTTAAGATCGCTGGCTACCGTGGTACATCCGCCACCGTTTCCAAAAGCGGTTGCACTGCCACCTCCGTTATAACCATCCTGACTTCCGATATTATAGGTTAGCTTCTCTCCTTTTTCCAACCAAACCCTGCCTACAACAGTTCCGCCATAACCGCCGCTGTAATTACCGCAGCCCTTTCCCTGGGCACCATTTACCCTCAATGTATATAATCCGGTATAAGGCACCACATATGTCTGCTCCTTCCCCGTATATGCAAAAGAACGACTCACACGGTTACTATTGCTGATATCTTCAGAATCCGATACCAATATCCAGTTACTATTATCTGTACTCTGATAAATCATATATGTCTTACTTCGTCCATCATTTTGTGCCCACGTCAGATTGACTGCACCTTTTCCACTGTTTGCCGAATAATTATCCTGCGCCTCCAACACCAGATCCACCCATTTGGCATACAATGTCATATTTTGTTGAGGAATGATACGATCCCCTTCTCCTCCGGCAGGCACCGTACACTGAGAATCATAGTACCAACCGCCAAAAGAGCTGCCTGACTTTTCAGTTGCCGGTAAGATCACCGCTTCCCTGTCATATTGTGCCGTGACCGTATCTATGGAACCGGAACCTGCGGTATAGTAATATACATTATCCTTGAATCTGCCAAGAAAGGGGTCCGTTAACAGCCATTCACGAAAAACCATTGTACCTGTGATAGACGCAATACTTTGCCCTCCATTGGTCTGAAAAGATACTTTAGCACCATCCGGCGGCGTCAATTCTGAAAGATCCAATAGGTACGACGCTCCGTATTCTCCCGGTATCTCTGTGATTCCGGCATTCCCTTTATAGCTCCCTCCTGCCGGATCGATCTTCAATAATCCGGCAGACTTCTCCCATTGGGCATACAACACCACAACTCCACCGCCCATTTCATCATAATTCTCATCCGTAAGATTTAATATCTTCTCCCGATCTGTAAAGCTTTGACCGGAACCATCCGCCTCCGTATTCCAACCCACAAATTCATATCCTATCCTGGTATACATATTCTTGCTAAGCCGCTCAATGGGCGTCACTTCCCGGCCTTCAAATATGGTGGCATTATTATACATGTGAATACTGTTTTCCATGTATCCGCCCACCCAGTCTGTGGCATTACTTTCATAACGAACCTGATATCTGTTCCAGGATATCTCCTTGCACCAATGCTTCCCCAGACTGACACCTTGCTCCAGATTGCTGCAAAAAGGACATAAATAGTAATAATCTAATGCAGAATCCAACTCCTTTATGGTGACAGCAGCCTCTTGACTCATATAAACATAATAAGGCAACAACGTTTCGTTACAATCCGCACAATAAGCAACCCAACCGGAATAATACGACGCTTTACATGTCTCCCTGCCAAATGAAATTCCATGATATGGTACTCCTGCAGGCGGATAGGATGTATGACAACAGGTACTGTATTTGTATTCCACCCTCCACTCTCCCACCGGAAGCCCCCCATATCTGGCCGCCCGATAATAGTGTTCCCCCTTCTGCAGTCCCCGCAGGGATGACTCCACTCCGGTGTCTGCAACTGTCCCATATTCATACCATTCTACCTCCCGGTCGAAAGCATTCGTCGTAAAGGCCTGACCATCCGGACTAAAAGTCACAAAGGGACTGTCATACACTGATTGAGCATAGACCGTCTTCAAAAGCAAAGGACAGCATACTATCATCAAGAGTACTATTACAACTGTAAGAATGAAATATCTTATTCTCTTCTGCATATTTCCTCCTATGGCTGCATACCGCATCTCTCACAACATTTTACCTGATTTTTCACAAATGACATTGCCGCTTCATCCCATACTACAGTCTCTTTCCACACCCATTCATGTGCATCTGCTTCCGGATACCTATCATACCCGGTTTCTTCCCCACACACAGTACAGGTATAGACTATAATAGTATCCTCCCTGCAATTGCCATGTACCAGTTCCTTAGCCTGCGGAACATGCCCCAGCGGCTTCACGCTGCCGCATGCTGCTTCATCCACCCGGCCACATACTTTGCATATCACAGCACGATAGCTGCCTTTCGTGCAATCCGGCGGATCTCCATACCACTGCACCTCCATGTCATGCCCATTTTCTTCACAGACATCACCACACATACTATCCAGTGCCACTGCCTCTTGCTTTTTACTACAGGCAGCCAAAAAGAAACACGCCATAAGAATCATAATCGTTTTCCATTTTTTATGACTCATGCCGACCTCCTACTCCATTACCTTTACTACCCGCAACGACCCGGCAGCAAGCTCCGAATAAAACTGTTCCACATTTTCCTTTTCCATAACAATATTAATTCTTTGAGCAGCAGTCACCTTATCTTCCGCTCCGATCATGACTCCGGAGCCATCAAAAACTTCTCTGATAAATATATTCTCCCATACCAGATAAGTACTCCGGGTATCCAAATCCACTGTATAGATATGTATCCGATCCCCGCTTCTTAACGTACCACTTACCACCTGATACAAATCTTCCGCTTTAAAGCCGGCAACAACCGGTTCTGACATATCCTGCAACATCTTGTCCAGATCCTGCAGCATTGCTTTTGTTATCATAGTTCCCTTGTCCAGCTTTTGGACTGTCATCTGTTGATAGATCTGTTCTGCATCTGCAATGGCAGCCTGCGGAATCAGGTTTTTGTCAATTTCTTTCTCTTCCAGATACTCATCTGCATTCTCTGCAGTCAGGACAGTACCCTTGGCAATATCCCCTGACGCCACTAAAATCTTACCTTTTTCATAAGCAGCCATGGCGTTTTTTTCTACATTCAGCATAATGCAGAATACGATCACCGCAGCCAAGAGCGCCCCTGCCGCCGCTTGGGGCAATATACTTCTCTTCTCTTTCCTTTTTTTATTCAATTATACTCCTCCTGTTTCATTCTCCCGATTACTGACAATATCCACAGTCTTATCCTTCCTGGCATCTATTTTTACTCCAAATATACCCTTTACGGGAAAACCGATCTTACTGTATACAGATGTAGATTCCACCAGAATGCCGTCCGGCGTATATACACTTCCCAGGCCATTGGGAATCACCCTGACCTCCTCTCCTTCGGTGCCATAAGAATATATTGTGACATTATTTTTCTCCACATTATAAACCTCATATTTTAGTATCTCTACTTGTCCATAGATCAGATCCTTCTGTTTACTTTCCCAGTCATCATCCAACGATAGGTTCTCTTTCAGAGCTTCACAATATAATTCGAAAGCATTATCCGGCGACTTTATCTTCACTACTTGAGTCATCCCGTATTCCTGAATATCTATCACGGCAGATGCCAGATTGGACGCAGCCAATGCATCCTCCATATACGTGCTTGTTGCCAGGAATGTCTGTATCTGCAGCTGTACGCTTAAAAGAATCATCAACAAAACCACCATATATATTTCGGTGAAAATCTCAATCTTTCCCGCTTGTTTATTCCATTCCTTATTCCACGCTCTTTTACCCATCTCACTCCTCCAGGCTTATGCTATTGAAAGATTATGAGTGCAGCCTGAAGTATACTTTCATTTACGCTTCAGGCCACCTCCCTCTTCATTCAGTAATTAGTTTTTCGCCGTAGAGATTCTTCGTTCTTCAAACTCATACCAGATGATTTCCTGTGTTGAGTTGAACAAATCACTACCTGACACAACTGTTCGGACCGGGATTTTACCACGAACCACCAGCGAAATCGCAGAACCATAATCTACCTGATTCAACGTACTTCCCGTATAGTCCAACTCCGTAGCACCTAAGGCTGCAAGTTCCTGCGTCATCTCCAGCCGATCATTGCCTGTCAGATATCCCACTGTTTCCATGCGCAGAATATACTTCCTTGTAATCTGATCAATCTGAGACTTACTATTCAACAGCTGTACACTGCCCATGTATGCCAGCATAAGCACAGTCATTGCGATTACACAAATTCCTACTGACATCACATCTACTACAGAGCCCTTACGGTGCTTCCACCAATGACATCCCTTGATCTTATATATGAGCCACCTCATTTAAAACTTATGGTGTAATGGGTGTTCCCAGAATCGTGGTGGCTTTTGTAGTCATTTCCCCTACAATTGTCTTAATAAAGCTGGTTAACTGCTCCTTCATAAAGACACACAAAAGCAGAGCAATAATACACAACCCCACTGTCACAAGGATACCGTCAATACCGGGATGCTTTGCTTCCAGGCATTTCTCCTTAAATACCTCACACTTATTTAAAAAACTATATTTTGCTGCGATCAATCTGTAATACATAATGATTTCCTCCATTTCATTTTTTCTTATTTCATTTCATTACATTATTCAGTTGTCATTTCACAGTTCCTATCATGAGAAGTTCACTACTGCTGTCAACATATGTACTACACAGGCATATAATACAACGACCATTATAGCTGACAGGATTCCTAACTGGTAAAAAGTAATACTTCTATCCAGATTACTTTTTTTGCGACTCATGATGGTAACTTCCATATCTTTGATCTGCTCCCCGATATCTGACAACAGATCTACTGCCTGTCCGGACTCCAATGCCTGCAGTATGGTAATGCAAAGAGCATCTATATACTGATTGTCGAACTTCGCCTGAAATCCTTCCAACGCTTCTTCCACATCGGCTTTCATGGTGATATCACCGGACAAAGTAAGTAAAGCTTGCCTAAGTCTGGCCTCTCTTACACTTCCATAGCATTCTGCAAGTGCATCTGTAACATATACCCCTGCCTTAATCTGCATGGACATGGCATTATATACCAGCTTCAGTTCGGGCAGCATTCGCTCATTATCTTTACCATTCAGCCAAACTAACATCATATCCGGCAACAAGAAGAATATCACTGCCAAAACAAAACTCAGCCACACTTCATAATATGCGCCCAGAAGCATGCCGATTCCCCCTGCCATAAACCGAATTACCATATAACTGATAGGACTGATCCACCTCCCAAAATGGAAGTCTGCACCATTCCTTTCCAGGAAAGCCTCTACCTTTCGGTAATCAAACAATCCATTCCTGCTCTTTTTAAGCCCGGCACTGATCTCCTCATAAGTTTGGAGCAAAAGCTTTCCCGGCTTACACGTAGCTGCCACAATTAGAATCAAAGAAGCGGTCATGACTGCAATCACAACACTGATTATTCTGACTATCATTTGAATTCTCTGTAAGTCCATTCTTGTCACCGCCTTATCGATCTAACTTCCTTATCTGACGATACAATAGCACAAATATGGTGAGCATTACTGTCAAACAGATTCTTCCCGGAAGAGTCTCAAACAAAATCTGCTTCATGGAGGTCTTAATCAACTGCTCCACTATCACTAAGATAACTACCGACATCCCCAACAGAATCATCATATTTACCAGCGCCTCATTGACCAGAGACTTCCTCTCCTGTCTGGTCCTCATATGCTCTCGCACCGCCCTTCTGCTACTGCTTACCAATGTGGTGAAATCAGCCGAATACCGCAAGCTGATCTCCATATTACGAACCAATTCTTTAAACCTTGGATGCTCTATCTTCTCTGCCATGGACATCAGCGCAAGACTCACATCTCCGGAGGTCTGGGACTCATAATAACACTCTTCCAGCGCACTGCGAAGCGGCTCATCCAGATACTTACTAATCTGGTTCAGAATTCCGGTCACCTCACCGGCAGTGATACTATAATTACCCAGAAAGTCAAGAAATTTCATTAAATTCTCATTTACTGCCCTATAATTTCTCGCCATCAATGTACTTTCCAACCCACTCCTAAGTACCTGCATTCCTGCAAGCACCGCCAAAGCTGCTAAAAAGCTTCCGCTACAGATCAGTACGATGAAATATCCCGCCGCACTAAGTACCAGATTCCCCAGAATCCACAGTTCAGGCGTTAAAAAGTGATATTTTGAAGTCAATCCACTATAAACAAGCCTCTGTTCTACCCGATACAGTAATCCTTTCCTCTCCTGCAGCACAGTTAACAATTTCCTGTTCTCATGCACCCTTTGTCTGGCAGCCGCATCCATGGATTCAAATGTCCGATGCATCAGCCTTCTGATCATGCTCTCTTTACCAAGCCATGCAAAAAGCATAAAAAACGCCGCATACAGACAAACACCCAAAACGATCTTAAACCACATACTACTTTCTCCTATTGTATTCTTTCATACATCAAATCTTGTTTTTGTTCATTCCAGCCACAGCCGGCATAAATCTGCTTCACCTGATAATTCTCCATAAAAACCAACGTTTGAAAGCAATCCATCATTTTCATCAGTTCGTTTCTGGAATAACGACTGTCATACATTGCATAATCCACCAGCTTATTGGGAGCCTTATCTGCCGACGGCGCATGAATCGTCGCCGCACAGAGCTGCCCGGTATAAGCTGCATTTAACAAATACAAGGCTTCCGATCCTTTCACTTCGCCGATGATAAAAAAATCCACGTCCATGGTAAGCCCCGCAATACTGATATTTTTCAGATCATAATTGATCTGACTTTCTCCATTTCCCGGAAGAGAATGCAGAAACATCATATCAGGATGGAACTTCGTAGTCAGCTCATCCGCCTGCTGCGCCACTAAAATTGCCATGTTATCAGGCAAGGTTTCTTTCAGCGCATTTAACAGAGTGGTCTTACCGGATGAGTTACCTCCGCAGATTAGGGTAGACCCCTGCCTGAATCTTTGAACCAAAAGCCGGGCAGTCTCTTCATCCAACATATTACGAGTGATCAATTCCTTCATCTCCGGGAAATCCTTAGGCACCTTACGGATGCATAGATAAGGCTCCTTATAAGTATTTACCAAAGGCATGGATACCGTAAATCGCAGGATGAAATCAGGATGACTCTCTGTGTCCGTAAATCTCTGAATCGCATTCATATTGGATATATTTACCTGATTTTTTGTGGCCACATAGTCAATAAACTGCCGGTATTCCTTTTCCGATTGAAATGCAATACCTGCATCTATTCTTTTACCCCTTCGCTTGACGCGAATATTATCATGATTGACGATTCTGATATCTGATATTTCTTTGTCATCAATCAAAGGGGAAAGTCTGGAATACCCGAAGATATACTGCTCGAAGGTCACAAGCAGCTCATCCTTCTCCTGCACAGTCACCTCAAAATATTCCGTAATATACTGCCCGGCTTCCACCAGGAAAGCTTCTCTGCTGATAATTCCCTTCTTCATCTGAATGAGCGAGGTCTGCTTTCTGGTTGTATAATCATTTACCAGACGCTCCAAACGCTCTTCGAGAGTAGGAAACCGGATCCTTTTGTTGTTCTCCGTTTCTCTAACCTCCTTTCTTATGAGCTTCTCAGTAATCGATTCCTCCGTAACATGTCTCTAAGAATCAAAATTATGGTTCGAACACTTCAAAAACTTATCACAGTTGCAACTGTTTCTTACTTACTATCAAGTATCTTGCTACATATCTTACTATCATTACTTACATTCCTTATGTCTTGAAAATTCGGCGGATACCGCCAGACGTAAGAAATCGTTACTGAGTGATTGTCACTTTACTCCTTTTTCTCTCCTTTGTCAACGAAGTGAAAAGCTTTTTTCCTTGTGCTTTTTTACCAAACTTTTATAGCCGCCAGATTCATTTGTTACATTTTTCAGGGCAGTTTTTCCAGTATGTATCATGTTTGTAACAATGTAGTAATTTTGCCGAAAGGCATTTTATTGTGCAATTTTTTCGATTATTTTGCACGAGAGAAAAATAGAGGTTTTCTTTTTTCAAAAAATGTGTATAATAGATATTAATAACCCAATTACAAGAGAACTAATGCAATGCAGAACAGAAAGGAGATTTCAAGACAATGTTTATAATATTAGCCGGTGGGCTTCTGATTATTATTTTCGCCGTAATAGCTGCTGTGGTATCTTCTGTAGTGTCTGCTGTTGCAGCCGATCAAGATATTGAAGACTGATAACTTTCCTATAAAATAAGCAAGGGAGCGTACCTGCGATCAGGCCGCTCCCTTTTTAGTGGTTCTTGTCATGATAGAGAATGTCCGAAACTTCACAATCCAAGACAAAACAAAGCGTGTCGAGAGTTTTGGTTGTGATCGACTCGCCTTTTTTTATTCTATGCAATGTGTTTGCAGATATTCCTTCTTTGAAAATCAATTGATATTCCGTAATATTCTTTTTTATCAGGGTTTCATAAAAGGGTTTATAAGAAATCATAATATCACCAAACTAATATTAGCATACTTAAAGTATTGACTATACTCAATATATTGAGTATAATGTGATAAAAATTATAAATTTTGAAGGATAAAGGAGAACGGAATAATGAGACCAATATTATTCGTGATTATGTGTACAATGATGTTATTATGTTCATGCGGAAGACAAAATATGAATTCTGCAAGCAATCCAACAGATGAGAAAGAGATAACCATTAATCTTTCAGATAATGGTAAAAAGGCACCTCATAAAAACCTTATTATTGAAGATGTTAAAAAGGAACTCACAGAAAAATATCCTCACATTACAATGAATGAAGTACAGGGCTTAAAAAGTTTGACGGAAGATAAAAGCTATCAAATCACCTTACAGGTAAAAGGCCAAAGCAAGTATGCTGACTGGACATTGGAACTGGATTTATTTTATACTAAATACGATCAGGGATGGGGCAAGAATAAATCAACTTGGAATATCGAAAGTTATAATGTGGTTCGTATTCCAGAGGTTGATGAAATGGTTGAATATGCTACAGATTATTTGCTGAATCATGAAGAGTATTCAGACACCTACTTTACGGATTATATGACTCCTATGATAAACTCCAGTATTCAATATGATTTTGATGCAACTGCAGATGATTTTGTACTGGAATTGTGTTGGGAAGCAAAAGAATCCTCATATTATCAAGATAAGTTATGGCATTTTACATCACTTTGGGTTTATAATCCTGCAATTGATAATTGGGACCTTGTTCCAAATCCTGACCCTAGAAGTTTGGGTTATTATGTGGATCAGGAATACAAAGGTAAGAAACTGAGAGACCTGGATTACTCAGGAGAAAGGGATCTAATCAATTTTAAAGGGAAAAAAATATCGACACTTAAAATATCAAATTTTTCCTGGAGCGAACTGGATGCATATATTCCGGGATACATGAAAAACACTGAGCATTTTGTTTTTACAGATCACGATACATTAAAAGGTGAATATGACTGTGCTTTTGTAAATAACAAAGGTGATTACATAGCTTTTATCGTTCAGGAACGCACGGTATATATATACTATTACACAAATGATGATTCTGTGGCGGCAAATGTAACAATAACAGAAAATTTACCAGATTTACAGTAATGTATAAAAAAGGTGCCAGATAGTTCAATTCCCTGACACCTTTTTTATTCCTATGTATTTCTTTACTGATTATTCTTCTACGATCTCTGCTTCCGGCGCATTCTTCTTAACAGACTCCACACCATTTAAGCAACTGGCAATCGCCTTGTAGCCTTCGCTGACTGCAATTACCTGACCATTGGTAGCTGTCAAACGGAATCTGAACTCACCGGCCTTGTCAGTGTATACCTCGAATTTAGGATTCTTCTCGGTGGCATAGCCTTCAACAGTCTGATTCTCTACAGCTGCTACAGGAGCATTCTTCTGTACACTTGCAATACCATTTTTGCAAGCCGCATCAGAAGTATATACCTCAGAAGTAGCGATCACCTGGCCATTAGTAGCCTTTAGATCAAATTTCACGCCAGTGTTTGTCTTCTTAATTACAAATTTACCCATTATAGTACCTCCTCTTGTCCTCGGTGGAAAATTAATATAACTTAATTTTACTATACAATAGTAATTATTTCAAGTAAAATATCAATACAATTATGCTTTTTCCTGCAATTTAAATTAAATCATTTCTCCTGCCTTAATTCTGGCTGCTAAGTCCTCCAGATACATCCAGCGCTCCATTTTCTCCTCCAGCGCCTTCTCCGTTTCCTCTTTTTGCATAGTCAACTCATTCAACTTCACAAAATCTCTGGCCGCTTCCGGAATCTTCCGTTCAATCTGTTCCAACGTATCTTCCAATTTGGCGATCACACCTTCGATGGTTTCATATTCCTTCTGCTCCTGATAAGTAAAGCGCAACTTTTTCTTCTGCCCGTCTTTCCAAGCGGTTCTGCTGCTTTCACCGGTTGACTGTCCACCATCGCGTCCTGTTCCTTTGCCTGCCAAACTTACGCCAGCCACACTTACGCCTGTTGCTTCTTCCTCTTTTCTGATCGCATAATCGGTATAACCGCCCTCATACTGCACAAGCCTGCCATCCTCTTCAAACGCAAAGATTCTGCGCACTGTACGATCCAGAAAATATCTGTCATGGGACACCACGATCACAATTCCCTCAAAGGTATCCAGATAATCCTCCAATATCCGCAACGTAGCAATATCCAGATCATTGGTAGGCTCGTCCAGGATCAGCACATTGGGCGCCCCCATCAGCACTTTTAACAAATAAAGACGCCTTTTCTCTCCACCGGAAAGCTTGCCCAAAAGCCCATACTGATCTTCTCCTGTAAACAAAAATCGCTCCAACATCCTTGCCGCACTGACCTTCCCCTCCGGCGTGTCCACATACTCCGCCACATCCCGGATATAATCGATCACTCGTTTCTGAGGATTCATCTGCTCTGTCCCAAGCTCCTGGGCATAGTAACCGATCTTTACTGTCTGCCCGATTTCCAAATGCCCACTGTCCAGCTCCACCTGACCGGTGAGTATCTTCATCAGCGTAGATTTGCCGCAACCGTTACGCCCGATAAAACCCACCCGGTCATCCTTTAGGAAAATATAAGAAAAATCCCGGATCAACACAGTTTCCCCATAGCTTTTGCAAATATGCTCCAGCTCCACCGTAGTCCTCCCCAGCCTGGTAGAGATGGAAGCAAGCTGCACCTGCCCATCTTTCACCGGTCCCTGAGTGTTCCTTAACTCCTCATAACGCTGCAATCTGGCCTTCTGCTTGGTAGAGCGGGCCCTTGCACCCCGCTGTACCCATTTTAATTCATTTCTAAGTATAGTTTCACGCTTACGCTGAGAAGCCTCTTCCATCTCCTCACGCATAAGCTTCAGCTCCAGATACCCGGAATAATTGGCCTCATAAGAATAAATATGTCCCTTGTCAATCTCAATGATACGGTCCGACACACTGTCCAGAAAATAGCGGTCATGAGTCACCATGATCACCGCCCCTTTCCTTTTTCGCAACGTATCCTCCAGCCAGTCTGCCATAGTATTGTCCAAATGGTTGGTAGGCTCATCTAAGATCAGAATCTCAGCCGGGGATAACAGCACCGACACCAGAGCCAGACGCTTTTTCTGCCCGCCGGACAACTCACCACAGGGCTGATCCCAGTTATCCACACCCAGTCTGGTCAACATGGCTTTGGCATCTGCTTCAATATAACTTTCGTTCTCTGCTGTTTTGTTATCCTTAAGAACCGCCTCCAAAACCGTATCCTCCTTAAGGAAAAACGGGTTCTGGGGCAGAAAACGAATGACCGTATTGTTGGCCTTCACTACCCTTCCCTCATCCGGTTCCTCCAGTCCTGCGATGATTTTCAAAAGCGTGGATTTGCCGGTTCCATTGATGCCGATGATTCCTGCCTTCTCGCCTTCCTGAAGATAAAAATTTGCTTTGTCAAAAAGCTTCCGCTCTCCGTAGGCTTTCGTTATATTTTCAACTGTTAATATGTTCATAAACTTTCCTCCACAGATATTATAAAAGGATTTGTAATTCTTATCAACTATTAATTCTTTTTTTATGAAACCTTTAGCAGATGTACACACTTTGGACACATTCTCCTGCTATTCTAAATACATGAAAAGGAACTCCTTAAGTACCTTTTCATAAATAACTTTTCAACTCCCCCCTCTTATATTTACAGGGCATGAGAAATCATGTCCTGTTTTGCTTTCCTTTTTTATGTTTTTCTGTTATGCTATAGATAAGCGCACTTCGTAACACACAATAGCACAGAAAGGTACTATAATGAAATTAAAGAATGCCCTTGAAAATATCAGTAAATCCCATGAAGAAGATAAACTTAACATCCTCTACACACCTTGGGGTGAACACCTTAACCCTGAACATGTATGGGCGGAATATCCCAGGCCACAGATGCGCAGAAATCATTATCAGACACTGAACGGTTACTGGGAATATCTCTTTACCAAAATTGATACCCCAATCATTCCCGGTGCTCCCTTTGACCCTGAGGGTGAAATTCTGGTGCCCTTTTCCCCGGAAAGTCTGCTCTCCGGCGTGAACAGGCAGCTGAAACCGGACGAATACTTATGGTACCAACGTCTCATCACTTTGGAAAAGCCGGACACACCACTTTCCCGCTGCCTGCTTCATTTTGATGCAGTAGACCAAGAGGCGGATGTGTACATAAATGGTGTGCATGCAGCTTACCATATGGGCGGATATCTTCCCTTTAGCGTGGAACTGCCCATAACGTTCACAAAACATTCGGAAATGGGGACTGATACAGACATCACTTACGCCAACCTGACATTCCTGATTCAGGTACGAGTCCGCGACGTCAGCGACACCTCCTACCACGCTCGCGGCAAACAAACCCTAAAACGTGGCGGCATGTTTTACACTGCACAAAGCGGCGTCTGGCAAAGCGTGTGGTATGAGTGGGTGCCGGATCATTATGTCGACACCATGCACATTACTCCCAATTACGACCAAAGAACCTGTGAACTACGACTTACAAGTACACAACCTTTTACAAATATCAAGCTTACGGACGATAAGGGCATATCTTATCCCATTCTGTCCTTCCGCCCAGAAAACATTTGTGCTGCCACAGAGGCCAACTCAACCACAGTCCCCCAAGCAGCCCCGAAATCACCATATCACATTACAAAGCTAATATTTGGATTGCCCGAAACAACAGATTTCTGCCCCTGGACCCCTGACACCCCACATCTTTATCCACTACAAATTCAGGCAGATGAGGACCTTCTCCACAGCTATTTTGCCATGCGAATCTTCACTGTGGAAAAAGACGATCAGGGCATTGCCCGGTTCTGCTTGAACCACAAACCAGTCTTCCTCCACGGGCTACTGGACCAGGGCTACTGGCCTGACGGCCTTATGACAGCCCCCTGCGACGAAGCCTTTGTATATGACATCAAGCTTGCCAAACGCTTAGGCTTTAACATGCTCCGCAAGCACATCAAGATAGAACCCCTGCGGTGGTACTATCACTGCGACCGCCTGGGCATGATCGTGTGGCAGGACATGGTAAACGGCGGCACCCATTACAACATGCCTTATGTGTGCTACCTTCCCACTCTGCTGCCTTGGGCCGGCCGCCATCTGGCGGATCATCACTACCGCTTCTTAGGCCGGTCGGACAAAGAAGGTCGGGAAGAATGGCTGACAGAATGTGCAGAAACTATCAGGCACCTGTACAATGTGCCTTCCCTGGCTGTGTGGGTTCCTTTTAATGAAGCCTGGGGACAATTTGATGCTGCAAAAGTCTGTGAACTGGTAAAAAAAGAGGATCCTACCCGTCCTGTGGACGCCACCAGTGGGTGGTTTGACCAGGGATGCGGTGATTTCCGAAGTATCCATAACTACTTCCGCCGCCTGAAGGCAGAACCGGAAAGTGACAGAGCCTGCGTCATCTCTGAATATGGCGGGTACGCCTGCCATATCCCCGGCCACTCCAGTGTGGACCGCATATATGGGTATCAGAAATATGATAACTGCCAAGAATTACAAGAAGCTTATGATAAACTGATCACCCGGCAGCTGATACCCTTGGGAAAGGCAGGGCTTAGCGGCGGGGTGTATACACAGCTTTCAGATATTGAGGAAGAAGTCAATGGAGTGGTGAGTTATGACCGGCGAGTGGTTAAATTGAAAATTTAATTTCCTATTGTTTTTTCCTACATATAGTATTATAATAAAGAGGTAGACACGATATCTAGCATTCGTAAGCAAGAGGGCTAATACCAATGAATATCTCTGATTTGTCCAGAAATGCATATCTACTCTGTGGTTCCCTTTCAAAGAAGGGCTATATGCGTTGGTTCCATTCTTTCAGTGCCACGCAGCCTGAGACAGGGGAACACAGGGTATTTTTTATAGAGTATCTGATCATGAATCCATCTCTGGGAGGCAGCAAACCCATTCTGGGACAGCTGCCGTCCAACCGCAAGAAAGGCATCCGTCCTTCTTATCTGATGATGAAGGTTGGAGCATTCCCGGGAGATGGGGGGACACCGGCTATACAGCTACATCAGTTTTATCCTCTGACGGAGCTTAAGGTGGCTTTGAATCCTTTTGTGCTTCAGTTTGGAGAGAATTTTTACAGTGAACAATATATCTTTGGCTGTGTGAATGTGTCTCATAAAGATGCCAGACGAAAAATTAATATGACGGATGAAGGATGTATGGAGTGGGATTTGAAGATCCGCAAGTCCATTGCCTGTCACACCGGGCATCTGGCAGATGTCTTTCGCAGTGCAGCCAATGCCTTGGAAACCTTCTGGCATGGAGAAGGAATCAAGGCTCAGTATCAGGGAACGATCACCCTTGATGGGATCACTTATGAAGTGACTCCTAAAGAAAGCTATGGTTATGCGGACAAGCATTGGGGAAGCAGTTTCCCGTCACCCTGGCTACAGCTATCTTCCAGCCATTTGACCAGCGAGCGCACCGGCAGAGAGTTGAAGCACTCTGCCTTTGCTGTTGACGGGTGTCACTCCAGATTCCTTTGGTTTCGGTTGAAACAGAAACTGTTGTTGCAGCTTACCTATGAAGGAGAGGATTTTGAATTTAACTTTTCCCCTTTTAGCAGGCAGTGTAAGTGGAATGTAAAAAGGACCAATAAGCGGTTGATCTGGCAGATTGTGGCACAGAATAAGGATGCATTGATCAAAGTAACACTGAGTAGCTCCCTTTGGGAAATGATGGGATTACATTATGAAGATCCTACGGGGCAACAACCTGATGAGGTTTTGGCCGGTGGAAATGGCTGTGGAAAGATTTTGTTGTATCGTAGAATACGCAGTAATGTTGAGGATACCATTTCAAGTGTCCACACCAATCAAAGTCGTAAAGAACTCATTGACACTTTGTATCTTGATAATGTGTTAAGTATCTATGGGAACGGGGATGGTAATTGATCCATCCCCGTCATTTGTGATTCCCAGACTTTATGACCGCTGCTTGCTTTTTTCCAGTAAATCTGCCACTGTAATGCCATCTACCACCTGATCGATGGCTTTCTGCAGTTCTCTCCAGACACCCAAGGTCTCGCAAGTGTCGCAGCGCCGGCATTCGCTATGGTTTTCTTCAAGACAAGCCACAGGGGCAAGGCTGCCTTCAGTTAACCGAAGGATCATGCCGACAGTATACTCTTTGGGATCCTTTGTAAGACGATAGCCGCCCTGGGCTCCACGGACACTTTTGACAAAACCGGCTTTATTCAGGATTGCAATGATCTGTTCCAGATACTTCTCAGAAATGCCCTGTCTGGTGGCAATGTCCTTTACTTTAATGCACTCACCCTTATCATTCTGAGCCAGATCCAGCATCAGCCTGACTGCATATCTTCCTTTTGTTGATATTTTCATGCACCCCTACTCCTTTGCACTTTGAATTAAATTGTCCTAGTCTTCGGCAAACATGGGCGTGGACAAATATCTGTCGCCGGAATCGGGTAGTAATACTACGATTGTCTTGCCTGCATTTTCAGGGCGTTTTGCCAGTTTCACTGCCGCATGCAGGGCTGCACCGGAAGTAATTCCTACCAGGATGCCTTCGCTTCTGGCAATGTCTCTGCCGGCGCTGTAAGCTTCTTGGGTGGTAATTCGTATCACCTCATCATAAACCTGTGTATTTAGAATGGAAGGTACAAAATTGGCACCGATTCCCTGTAACTTGTGAGGTCCCGCCTGGCCAGCGGACAATAGTGGTGAATCATCCGGTTCCACTGCAACCACCTGAATGCTCGGATTTCTGAATTTCAGATAAGTGCCAATTCCTGTGATAGTGCCACCGGTACCTACACCGGCCACAAATATATCAATGTCTCCCTCCGTATCTTCCCAGATTTCAGGACCGGTGGTGGCTGTATGAGCTGCAGGATTGGCGGGGTTATCAAATTGTCCCAGAATCACAGCGCCCGGTATGGTTCGTTCCAGCTCTTCTGCTTTATCTATGGCACCTTTCATGCCAAGAGCACCTTCTGTGAGTACCAATTCTGCGCCGTAAGCTTTCAGAAGTGTCCGGCGCTCCATGCTCATGGTATCAGGAAGTGTCAGGATCGTGCGGTATCCCTTGGCCGCCGCCACACTTGCCAGGCCGATGCCGGTATTGCCGGAGGTGGGCTCGATGATGGTAGCGCCCGGTTTTAAAATGCCTTTTTTCTCTGCATCCTCTACCATAGCCAGAGCCACTCTGTCTTTTACACTGCCGGCCGGATTCAGATACTCCAGCTTCGCCAGAATCCGGGCCCGGGTAATTCCGTGGGCAGCCATGTAATTCTCTACCTTGAGTAATGGGGTGTGACCGATCAGTTGTGTTGCCTTTGTATAAATTCTGCTCATATTGTCAGGTTCCTTTCTCATTATTGATCGCAATTTTTAGTTTACTTTTTAATTCCTAGTATGTTCATAGGATTTATATATATAATATACTCTCTCCTCAGATGGCTGTCAATAACATCAGCAAAAATTCTTGTTGCGATATAGGGAATTTTCTGCTAGGATAGATATAAGTTTCCTTTCAAAATAAAAGAACAGGAGTTTACTATGAATCCTACAACATATTCCGTACCATGTATTTATCCTTGTCATAAATTGCTCTCTGAGCCGCTGACTGTCCAAGTTCCCGGTTCTAAGAGTATTACCAATCGAGCACTGCTTTTGGCTACTTTGGCTAAAGGTGTATCCACTCTTCGTGGTGTGTTGTTTAGCGACGATTCCAGACATTTTCTAAAGTGTATTCAGGATCTGGGCTTTGAGACCACAGTGGACGAAGCATCTTGCCTGATCACTGTAAATGGTCACGGCGGTGATGTTCCGAAATCTGAAGCTTCCCAGTATGTAGGCAGTGCCGGTACAGCTGCCCGTTTTCTCACAGCTTACTTAGGAATCTGTCACGGCACTTATCATATGGATTCTTCAGAGCAGATGCGCAGACGTCCTATGAAACCGCTTCTGGATTCTCTTGAAGAATTGGGCTGTGAAATACTCTATGAAGGCGCAGAGGGGTATTTTCCTTTCACCATCAAAGGCAACGGTTTTAACAAGAACAGGATTACGATTAATATTGATCACAGCAGCCAGTTTCTTAGTGCTCTACTGATTGCCGCGTGTCTTTGCAAAAAGGATATGAGGATTCAGGTAGAAGGGACCCATGGTATGGCTTATATCAAGATGACAGAAGCCATGATGGCACAATTCGGTGTACAGACTGCTCATCCCTCGTCAGACTCTTTTCTTGTAACATGTGGTCAGCATTATCAGGCCAGGGACTATCAGATCGAACCGGATGTATCGGCTGCCTGCTACTTTTATGCCATGGCACCGCTTTTAAACATACCGGTTATGGTAGAAAATGTACACTTTGACTCCCTTCAGGGTGATGTGGAATTTATCCGTATTTTGGAGCAAATCGGATGCAATGCTGTTGATACTCACCGGGGCATCCTGGTGACACCACCTGCTGACGGTCGCATCCGCGGGGTGGACGTGAATATGTCTGCATGTTCCGATCAGGCCATCACTTTGGCTGCCATTGCGCCATTTGCAGATACACCTACCACCATCCGTGGCATTGGCCACATCCGCCATCAGGAAAGTAACCGTATGGGTGCCATTGTGACAGAGCTGGGAAAAATGGGTATCCTGTGCCGGGAAACGGAGCACAACCTGACGATTTATCCCGGCAAACCCAAACCCACCACTGTGGATACCTACGATGATCATCGCATGGCTATGGGTTTTTCCCTCATAGGGCTTCGTGCACCGGGTATTGTGATCGACAATCCGGGATGTTGTCGCAAGACCTTCGAAAATTACTTTACAGTACTGGATCAGGTTGTTAAGCAATTGTAGGTCTTCAATATCGCTAAATAAAGGCTGGCCATCACAGTGTTTCTACCGTGATGAGCAGCCTATTCTTTAGGTCTCGTTCTCAGCAAGCGTCTTCTCAATATGATCTTTGACCCACAGATCAGCGGCAAATAACCGGTCTTACAGATTCAGGTTAATACTGGCAAACAGACTGCCCAGGCTGGTGGTAGCTTCACCATCAGACTCATAATGGAACTCTTCGATGGTATCAGCCTTCTCTTCCTTCTCCACTTCCTGCAATGCCTTCAGACTCAAAGAAATCTTGCCATCATTGGTATTCAACACTTTTGCTTTCACCTGATCTCCTACAGACAATACCTCAGAAGGCTTCTTGATCCTCTTCTGGCTGATCTGAGAGATATGTACTAATCCGCTTAATCCGTTACCCAGATTGATGAAAGCACCATAAGGCATCAGACTTTCTACAGTACCTTCCAGTACACTGCCGGGAACCACCATAGCAATCTTACGGGCATGCTCCTTCTCTGCCTCCTCCTTCAGAACCACCTTGGCAGACAGTACCAGTTTCTTCTTCTCTTTATCCACAGTGATCACTCTGACCTTTAACGTTTTCCCCAAGAATACATTGGCATCTTCTACATAATCCAGCGACAATTGGGAAGCCGGAATAAATCCTCTAATATCTTCCACATAACAGATCACACCACCATTGGTAATACCGCCTACCTTCACTTCCAGGTCTGTCTTCTCCTCCAGATATACCTTCAGCTTATCCCATGCCAACACATTATTGGCAGACTTTCTGGAAAGCAGGATATTCCCCTGGCCATCGTCCAGCTTGATCACCGTTGCCTCAACCGTATCTCCCACTGCTACATCTCTCAGAATAGAAAAGCCGGGCGCATCGCTCATCTCATCCGCCTTCACCAATCCCTGCGCATAATAACGCAGATCCAGAATCACACCGTCCTCGCTGACATCGATCACCGTACCCGAAATAATATCCCCTTCCGCGATCTTACGAAAAGATGCTTCCAGCTCCTTGGAATAATCCGCCATGGTCTCCACTTCTTCCGGCTTTTCCATTACTTCCTTGTTCTCCATCATTGGTAATACCTCCCACATATACATATTTTCTCAGTAAGTCTAAAGAATACCGCACAAGCTAGATTTCAAAATCCAGACAGCTTCTGGACTGTGTATAAGGCCTTACATTCTCATTGGCCACCTTTACATGTTCCGGATGCACTGCATAACCCTTCAGTGCTTCTTCGCTCTCTAATGTAGCATCCAACATCAGATCTGCATTGGAAGATGCCAAATGATCGATCTGCACCTTAATATCAACAAGTCCGGGAACCTTACCCTGCAATGACTCAATGGCTTCTTTAATCTCCACCTTGATCTGCTCCTTCTGCTTTGGTGAATATTCATCTTTTAAATTCCATAAAATAATATGCTTTACCATTTTTTGCCTCCCTGTGATACTCGCAAATATATTTCTATTTTACCACTTCGCACATTATATGTAAAGCAGATTGAACTGTCACGGACAATAAAATATCAGTAATTCCATCTCTTCATTCTCAGTATCATATCTGGTCGAAACATAGTAGTCACCGATCATAAATGAACGAATATCTTCCTTAAGCTCAACAGAATCATTGTCTTCTAAATTTACTATACAAATCTTCTGTCCGTTCCACACAATTTTTCCTTCAAAATATCCATGTTCTGCATCTTTTCTCCCGGAGATTTGCAATTTTTCTCCAAGAAACTGTTCAAAACACATTTCAGAAGTATTTTTTGCAGCCAAATTGATTTCAAAAGCCTCATCAGCGTCTTCTACTGAAATCATTAATGACTTTCCTTCGCCATTTTCTTTCTGTCCCCTGCAAAGCAGGTGGGGAAAAATATAATGACTAATAGCAGAAATCACTATAAACATCCCCATGATCCCTAATAGATACCAAATTCTACAACAAACCGTATTTGCTCTCTTTGTTTTTATACGCATAACATTAACCCTCTAACAAAACACAAACTGTTCACAAACCGTTTTCTAGTTTAGTTTTCATCAATTTACACTTTCATAATAACTTATTATTTGCAATAAATCAATAAAAATATCGGATTATATCAAACATTTTACGGGTATGTATATCGTAGAATGTAAAAAGAGAGGTGATAAGAATGTACGAAGATTTTTTCTATCAACGATTGACTACACTCCGCAATCAAAAAGACGTATCCGCTAGAGAAATGAGCCTCAGCATTGGACAAAGTGCAGGTTACATTAATTCCATTGAAAACCAGAAAGCCTTGCCATCCATGGCAGCTTTCTTCTATATCTGTGAATATCTCGACGTG
This sequence comes from Lachnospiraceae bacterium, assembly GCA_017559435.1. Taxonomy (GTDB): domain Bacteria; phylum Bacillota; class Clostridia; order Lachnospirales; family Lachnospiraceae; genus Acetatifactor. The sequence continues at coordinate 9,717 of JAFYSG010000165.1, read as the reverse complement.
ACGCCCACCGAATTTTTTGACGAGAACAACCCTTGTCCTGTAAAACTGCGCAGCATCAACGAAGCACTGCGTGAACTAAATGCGGAACAGCTCAAGCATCTGGAATATATCGCACGCCAGATGAAGAAGGGCAAATGAGAATGTTGCCAACGGGATAATTGCTCCCTTTGGGAACATAAAAAATTTGCGGTCTCGTGTATGACGATACCGCAATTTTTTATGTGCACTTTCTTATCCAAATCTTTCTTATGTAAATCTTTCTTATCTGGCAGATTTATGCTTCATATCCCTAATGGGAATATTGGCAAACAATGCCGGTACTGTACCGTTGCTGCCCTCAGATTCTGTCTCAGTGATCTGGATATCCAGACCCTGAGCATCAATATCCATGTACTTGGAGATCACTGCAATGATATCATTCTTGATCATCTCCATAATCTCCGGTGAACAGTTGGCTCTGTCAGAAACCAACAATAATTTCAAACGATCCTTCGCAATTTCTCCCGAGCCTTTTTTACGGAAAAAATCCATTATCTTCATGGCGATCCCCCCTTATTTTTTAAATAATCCCTTGATCATCGACATTACACCCTTCTTGGCATCCAGATCCATGAAAGGTACTTCTTCACCTGTAACACGCTGACAGATATTGTGATAAGCCTGACCTGCCAGACAATCTGTTCCTACAAGGGGTTCTCCCTGGTTGGTGGATACCACGATCTGTTCATCATCAGGAACCACACCGATCAGGTTGATGGAAAGAATGTCACATACATCCTCCACTTTCAGCATATCGCCTCTCTTTACCATGTCTATGCGGAGTCTGTTGATGATCAGGTCAATCTTCTTCATCTCATTGGCTTCCAACAATCCTACGATTCTGTCTGCATCGCGGATAGCAGATACTTCAGGGGTGGTCACTACCAGGGCTCTGTCTGCACCTGCAATGGCATTCTTAAATCCCTGCTCAATACCTGCGGGACAATCTAACAGAATGTAATCAAATTCTTTCTTCAATTCCTCAACCAACTCTATCATCTGTTCAGGAGTAACAGCGTCCTTATCTCTTGTCTGTGCAGAAGGAAGCAGGCAAAGCTCTGGATACTTCTTATGCTTGATCAGGGCCTGTTTCAGACGGCACTTTCCTTCTATTACGTCTACCAGATTGTACACGATACGGTTCTCCAATCCCAGAACCACATCCAGATTACGGAGTCCGATATCCGTATCGATCATTACTACCTTCTTGTTCAACATGGCAAGACCTGTTCCTACATTTGCTGTAGTGGTGGTCTTACCTACTCCGCCCTTTCCGGACGTGATTACAATTACTTCACTCATTTACTGTCTCCTCCTGACATTTTTGTACCTTTTATATTCCGGACTGCCATGTTTACAGGCGATCCAAACAACCTTTGGTCATTGGTTCAATACCGATATAGCCATCCCTCACCACGGCGATCTTGGCTGAATATTTGCTGTTGTCTTCCTTTGTTTTCTTTTTGCCCCAACCGCTTTCTTTCTCCTTATCGGGACTCTTGGCGATCAGATCTCCGATCTGGAGCTGTATGGGACGCATGTCCAGCGCAAAGATAAAGCAGTTCTCATCTCCTGAAGCACCTGCACAGGCATTGCCTTTCAGGGAACCTAAGACTACGATATTGCCACCGGAAATGATGGTGGCACCGGGATTCACATCACCGATGAGTGTTACGCTGGATGCACACTCTAAGGTCTGGCCGGAGCGCAGGTTGCCTTTGTAAAAATCTGCTGCGGGCGGGATGTCCATGTCCGGATAATCCTGGGGGATATAGGGTGATGGTTGGGCGTACTGCCTGGGTTCCTGATAGTTTTCCACACGCTCTTTCATTAAGGTTTCCAGATCCTTGTTGCTGTCTATGATGCTGACAATGCGGATCGTGCTGTTTGCCATGATGGTGTCGGCGATTTCTTGTTCTTGCCTGGGGGTTAAGGTTCTGCCTTCGAAAGAAACTGCCATTTGGGCATCTTTGAAGAAACTGCCGGATTCTTTGAATTTATCGGCTATTATTTGCAAAAGTTCCGGGAAGGGGGTCTGATCATCTAAGATCAGGTTGATTCCGTACTTGTTGCTTTTGATGATTACTTTGTTTGTCATATCTTCCTCCAATTACAGGGCACTGCGAGGCATGGGGTATGCGGACTTAGGGAGCGTTTGGACGGGCACTAAGGGGCATAAGTATGCGGCGAGTGACGGGCAGAGCCTCGAAAATGCTGCGCATTTCCTCAGTCGCTTCGCTCGCCAAATAAACAAGAGAACAGCTGCTCGAGCAAGCTCGGCATCTGTTTTCTTGTTTACTTGGCTCTGCCCTGTACGAACATTATACCATATTTTCCAAATAAGCAAAGCATATTTTAAAAAATTTGTAATTTTTTTTTATCTCTTGTCGATGTAATACCTACAATCTCGCCAGAACGTCAAATGTACCGGCCAGGTCTAAGCGGCCGTAGCCCATTTCTCGGTTGGGGTATATGGTACCTTGTTCTCTTGCGGCGCCGCGGATCAGGTAGTTTTTGATTTCCTGGGTGTCAAGGTATTCATTATTTTCTTCCACAACGGCCCACTGGAAAAATTGGGCCACGGCACCGGCACTGATGGCGGCTGACAGGCTGCTTCCGGTCTGTTTTCCGTACACAGTGGATACATTTACCCCGGGGGCCGCAAAATCCGGCCGTATCTGTCCTGTCCGTGAAAAGCCTCTGCCGGATTCGATGAAAAAGCTGTTGTTGGCATCGTTGTAGGCAGATACTGCGATCACATTGTCAGACATGGCGGGTTCTGTCAGGGTGGTATAGGGATCGGGTTCCGTGAAATAAACATCTGATGTGAGAAACTGTGTGATGGGAAGCCACATATGAAAGGTTCCGTTGTTTACTCGACCTGCGGCGGATACTCTGAAGTTCCAGATGCCGGTTGTAGGATCCTGCAGGCGAAAAATCAGCAATTCCTCACCTGTCACAGGCTCCACCAGCACATTGGAGACGGTGACTTTGGATCGCTCATAGATAAAACTATAGGTCACACTCTGCCCCATGCTCAGTCTAAGGGGCGGTACTGTTTCACCGCCGGGGGTGCGGATCTCGATATTGTAGATGTCCGGCACGCTGCCCCAGAACTCCATAACAAAACCACGACAATTTTCTCCCACACGAATTTCCACATTTTTAAAATTTTCTTCTTCTGTAAGACTTCTGGCATCCTCCCCACGTCTTAGGGTACTGCTGTAATGATGGGCTGCATTGCCCTCGTCTCCCCCTGCAATAACAACTGCCCTACTCTTTTTTACTGCCAATCTGGCAAGGTAGCGATCCAAGGCAGAATCACCGCTGTGGGCTCCCATATTGGTTCCCAAGCCCATACAGATCACTACAGGGCGGTTCAGCTGATCAGAAAGAGAATCTGCATACTGAAGTGCCAGCATAATATCCTGTTCCTCGTAAGCTTCCACATCCTGTGGGAGCAAATAATAATCCCGCAGATAGGGCTTGCACTGTTTTAACTTTATCACAGCGATCTGAGCATCCGGCGCTGCCCCGGTATAGGCATTCCCCCCTCTTAAACTGCTTCCGGCAGCCACGCTGAGCATGGCACTGCCATGCCTTCTTTCATCTCTGCTTGGCACCACAGAAAAAGGATCCTCCGAATCCAGTGCCCTGTCAATGGTATCTCTGTCATATTCTGTGCCAAACAAAAAACCCTCCGGCGGTGTCCCTTCCTGAATGGTCTGATCCCAAATAGACAGAAGCCTCGTTTTTCCATTCTGATCCCGGAAAACGTCCAATGTGTAGTCTATCCCACTGCCGATGAGGACCAGAATCACCCCTCTCCCGGTCAGTGCCAGAGGCTGCCTTTGTACCTGGGTGATACCGCTGGCTGTGAGGCTTAAAGGATCGAAAGAAGTATTGCCGCTTCCGCCGCTAATGGGCATGAGGCCATACAATCTGGGAGTATATAAATATTCATAAGGGGTATCCACAATGGGAGCCAACTGACTTTGCTCTATATATACAAGGCGAAACAGATCATCCACATTCACTGTACAGTAGTCCAGCGGCACCTGCACATCATCCCGGAGAAAATAATCCAAAATCAGGTCTCTGTAATCATTTGATAAAATTTTTTCTTTGCAATCCATAATAAAACCGTCGCATATGCTCTTGTATACAACATATGCGACGGTTACTGTTTTGTTTCTCCTGATTTAAAAGTCATTTCGGTTTTGCACATTATCAACCTTCAGACACCGAATGGCATTGAGCACTGCTATCACCATCACACCCACATCTGCAAAGATTGCCAGCCACATACCGGCTTTGCCCAAAGCACCCAGTATCAGGCAGATTCCTTTCACCCCCAGTGCGAACACAATATTTTCATAGACAATGCGCAGACACTTTCTGGAGATTCCAATGGCCTGGGCGATCTTTAGGGGGTTATCATCCATCAGCACCACATCCGCCGCCTCTATTGCCGCATCAGACCCCAAAGCTCCCATGGCGATCCCCACATCGGATCGCGACAGGACAGGTGCATCATTAATACCATCCCCCACGAACACAAGCACTTCGTTCTTCTGCTTTCTTGCCAACAACAATTCTACTTGAATTACTTTGTCTTCCGGCATAAGTTCGCTTCTTACTTCATCCACACCAAGCTGCTTTGCCACTGCCTCTGCCACCTGCTTACTGTCGCCTGTGAGCATCACAGTCTTACGAATACCTGCCTTTTTCAACGCTTTAACCGCACTTTCTGACTGTTCTTTCACCACATCTGCAATGAGAAGGTACCCCATGTAACTGTCATCCACAGCCACATATACTACAGTGCCTGATATATCCGGTAAATCTACTGTAATGCCTAGTTGTTCCATCAAACGCCGATTTCCTGCTGCCACCTCAACATCCTGCACTTTAGTGATCACACCGTGACCGCTGATCTCTTTGGTGTCACTGATGAGAGTATGATCCGGCTCTTTCCCATATGCTTCTCTCAGACTTTTGCTGATGGGATGGTTGGAAAAGCTTTCAGCATAGGCCGCATATTTTAAAAGCTGCTCCTGCGAAACACCTTTTTCGGGACAGACCTTTGTTACCTGAAAAACACCCTTGGTCAAAGTACCTGTCTTGTCAAACACCACGTACCTAGTCTTAGCCAAGGCTTCCAGATAATTAGCACCCTTCACCAAAATGCCCTGGGAAGACGCCCCGCCGATACCGCCAAAAAAGCTTAGGGGTATGGAAATGACCAATGCGCACGGACAGCTGATCACTAAAAAGGTCAGGGCTCTAACCACCCAGTTACTAAAGTCAGCCGAATTCCCCATAACTAAGTTCAACACAGGGGGTAACACTGCCAGTGCTAAGGCACTGTAACAAACTGCCGGAGTATAGTAGTGGGCAAATTTGCTGATAAAATTCTCCGCCTTTGCCTTCTTCATACTGGAATTCTCCACCAGATCCAAGATTCTGGACACAGTAGATTCTCCAAATTCTTTCGTCGTGCGGATTCGAAGCACACCTGAGAGATTCACACAGCCACTGATAATCTCCTGTCCCACAGTCACTTCCCTAGGCAGGCTTTCCCCGGTCAGGGCGCTGGTATTTAATGTAGAGTTCCCCTCTACAACAATACCGTCAATAGGCACCTTCTCTCCCGGTCTGACCAGAATCACGCTTCCAACTGCCACATCCTCCGGATCTGCCTGGATCAGAGTACCATCTTGTGCCTCTCTATTGGCATAATCCGGCCGGATGTCCATTAAGGCACTGATATTCCTGCGGCTCTTGCCTACTGCCACACTCTGAAACAATTCACCGATCTGGTAAAACAACATAACTGCCACACCTTCCCGGTAATCCCTAAGAAGCATGGCTCCTACTGTGGCCACAGCCATAAGAAAATTCTCATCGAACACCTCACCGTGAAGAATACCTAATACGGCCTTTCGCAAAATATCGTAGCCGATGATCAGGTAGGGAATCAGGTAGAGCACTAAAATACAAGATTCCGACAACCGGTCCGTTGGCAGGAAACTGACGATCACAAGTAATAAAAACACTGCAATAATACGCCACAGCACTTTCTTCTGCTTTCTGGTCATGTATGTATCCTCTTACAGATAGATCTCACAGTCATCTTCCACCTTCTTGCAGGCTTTCACTACCTTGTCCATGACTGCCTTCTCCTCTGCCCCTTCTTCAAATTCCACACTCATCTTCTGGGTCATAAAGCTGACTGTAGCATCTGCCACACCTTCTACCTTCTTGGTGGCTTCCTCCATCTTTCTGGCACAGTTGGCACAATCTACTTCGATCTTATAAGTCTTCTTCATTGCTTTATCCTCCATAAAAATATAAACATATGAATCATTGTTCATATGTTTATATTATCATAAATTATGAATTTGTCAATACTGTTTTTCCCATTTTCAGCACAATCTGCTCCCATATAGTTACTGTTTTGCAGGATACTCCTTCAATTCTTCGATCCTGCCTGCCACCCGATTACTTCTGATATCGATCACCGGTCCGCCGGTTCCTTCGATATACTCTCTGGTGATGGTCACTTTGCCAATGTTGTCATCTTTAGGGATTTCATACATGATATCTAACATGAAATCCTCAATGATGGAACGCAGGGCTCTGGCACCGGTATCTCTTTCCATGGCCTTGTCAGCAATAGCTTCTAATGCTTCATCCGTAAATTCCAACTTTACTTCGTCCAGTTCCAGAAGCTTCTGATACTGTTTCAAAATAGCATTCTTAGGCTCTTTCAGAATCTTCACCATCATATCCCTGTTTAAGCCCTGCAGGGTATAGATAATGGGCAGACGGCCGATAAACTCGGGGATCATACCAAATTTACGGATATCCTCCACTGTCACTTTGGAAAGCAGATTCTTGTCCTTATCATATTTATCCTTCAATTCGGAGCCAAAACCGATAGAGGCAGTCTTGGTCAGACGTTCTTTGATGATCTCCTCCAAATCCGGGAATGCACCGCCGCAGATGAAGAGAATATTTCTTGTGTTCACCGTAGCCAGAGGAACCATGGCATTTTTACTGTTGGCACCTACCGGCACCTCCACCTCTGCCCCTTCTAAGAGCTTCAGCATACCCTGCTGTACACTTTCCCCACTGACATCGCGGGAGGTGGTATTCTTCTTCTTGGCGATCTTGTCAATCTCATCGATGAAAATAATCCCCTGCTCCGCCTTCTCCACATCATTGTCTGCAGCTGCCAGAAGCTTGGATACCACACTTTCGATATCGTCACCAATATACCCGGCTTCCGTCAGGGAAGTGGCATCAGCGATGGCCAAAGGCACGTCCAGCAGTTTCGCCAGTGTCTTCACCAGATAGGTCTTACCACAACCGGTAGGCCCGATCATCAGCATATTGGACTTCTCAATCTCTATCTCGTCCATGGTGCCTGTGGCCACACGCTTGTAGTGGTTATAAACTGCCACAGAAATCACTTTCTTGGCATGCTCCTGCCCTACCACATATTCATCCAGACTTGCTTTGATCTTGTGTGGCGGTGGAATGTTCTTGATATTTAAAACCGGTTCTTCTGCGTTCTTGTTGTCCTCTTTTGCCTTTTTCTTCTTCAGCTTCTGCTTATTGGGGATTCCTCCGTCTCCGCGCAGATCTGCCAGATTCACAAAGCTGATATTGGGGAAACCGCCATTTCTGGCCATGTCCTCCATTTCCTTTTGAATCTGAGGATTGTTCAGCATTCCCTGATAATCAAATTGGCTGACCATATCCATGGTCTTGTGCATGCAATCGTCACAGACACAAATATTGTTGGGCATCTTAAACATCTTTCCGGTCTTGCTCTCCGGGCGGCGGCAGACAAAACAGACATCCTCGTACTCATCGTTGTCACTCTTGCCGGCTTTGGATGTGTTGGAGGCATCCTTCTTCTCCCGGGAAGTCAGCTCAGATTCTTCCAGTTCCTCATCCTGTTCCAGTATCTCTTCATTCAGTTCCTCATCATTTTTATCAAATAAATCAGACATCTCTTCTTAATCCTCTCTAATCTCTTATTATCATTAAAATCACCTGAATACCTGCTCTTACAGGTTACTATAGCTATTATATAGGATTATTGTAAGTTAGACAAGAGAACTTTTGTTTAGACTACTAAACTTTTTCTAAACAAAAGATCTGACACAAAAAAGCTGCCTTGACCAATCCTCTCAGTCAAAGCAGCTGCTAAACTCATCTATTTAATTATCCTTGGGTCTTTCCCCCAACTTAACGGAAAGCTCCACCTCCTGGTACTCCCCATTCTGGAATCTCTTCACTGTCACAGTCACAGTAGACCCTGCACTGTAGTACTGCAATACGTTCTGCAAATCCTGGTTAGTAGAAATCTTCTCTCCTTCAAACTTCACGATGATATCACCGTACATGAAGCCGGCTTCCTTGGCAGGAGATCCTTCCTCCACTTCCCGAACAAATACGCCTATTGGTATATTATACATCTGGGAATAATCGCTGGGGATGGTGACCATGCCGATGCCCATGTAGCCCACTTTGCCGTCTTCTACTTTGGACCTGGTCTCTTTCAGCATCAAGTCCGCAATGATGGGCTTTGCTGCTGAGATGGGGATGGCGTAGCACATACCTTCTACTGCAGTGGCACCGATCTTGTTGGAGTTGATACCGATAACTTCACCGTTTACATTTAACAGAGCACCGCCGGAATTACCGGGGTTGATAGCTGCGTTGGTCTGGATAAAAGTATTGGTCACACCTTCTTCAATGGTCACTTCTCTGTCCAGAGCACTGACGATACCGTTGGTAACGGACTGACCATAACCCAAGGCATTACCGATGGCTACAACCGGCTCACCCATCTTCAGAGAAGCACTGTCCCCAAGAGTAGCGATAGCGATGGCTGACTTAGTCTCTTCCGTCAGAGATTCCAGGGGAATGGCAATCACTGCCAGATCCATATCAGAATCAAGACCCTTGATCTGTGCCTGAGCCACAGTACCGTCTATGAAAGTCACATCCAGTTTCTCAGCATCTGCCACCACATGATGATTGGATACGATCAAAAGCTCTGTCTCACTCTCCGCCACAATGATACCACTTCCGCTGGCAGCTCTCTCCTGAGCATAGCTCTGACCAAAAAAGCTTGTAACAGTTTCTGTATAATTATTAACAATAGAAACCATGGCAGGCATCACTTCCTCTACCACGTCCGTCACATCAGAAGATATCACACGCACTTCTGTAGTGTCTGTCAATTTAATACCGGACTTGCTTTCTTCAATCACTGCATCATCCACTGTCACATCCACCTGTCCGCTGATCACTTCCTGCTCGCTGCCTTTGCCGCCCCCGTTACCCGTCATATTACCGGTCAACTGCTGTACGCCAAAGAACCCCACTCCTGCAAACAACCCAAAGAAAAGTCCCATGCAGACACTCACTGCCACCTTCCCAAAGAACCCGGAACCCTTCTTCTCCTTTTGCTTCTTACCGGAGCCTTTTTCACTATTCCCATTATAACTATTACTTCCATCAAACCCGTTACCACTGCCATTGCTGCCATAAGAATAATCAGACTGATAAGACTGATACCTTGTCTCACTATTCCATGCAGAATCACTACTACCCTGATTCTCATTATCCTGCCGGCCATAAACACCTGATGTATTG
>JAFYSG010000164.1 GCA_017559435.1 Lachnospiraceae bacterium | reverse complement strand
CTCTGGCAAGTGCCCTGGGTGGCAGCGAGGCGGAAGGAATTGCAGCTGTAGTATCAGCCTTTACCATACCGGTTTTTAATATTCTTGGAGTGGTGGCCTTGTCCATGTATCTCAAAGATTCCGGCAAGGAAACAAGGAGTATTAAGAATATTCTGATAAATATTGCCAAGAATCCGCTGATCATTGGTGTGGCGTTGGGGCTGATCTGTCTGGGTATCCGTTCCTTGCAGACGGCAGTCTTTGGAGAAATAGTGTTTGCCTTGAACAGAGAAATGAAATTCCTTTATTCAGCGGTTAGTAATTTAAAATCTATTGCCTCACCTTTGGCACTGATCGTGCTGGGTGGACAGTTTACATTTTCGGCGGTGAAGGAATTGAAGAAAGAGATTATAGTGGGAACTGTCTGGCGTATCATGATCGCACCACTCATCGGCATCGGCGGCGCTGTAGTACTGAGCAATTGTACCAACTGGCTTTCCTGCGGGGTCAATGAATATCCGGCGTTGATTGCACTCTTCGGTTCTCCCGTTGCAGTTTCCAGTGCGGTAATGGCAGGTGCCATGGGGAATGATGAACAGTTGGCCACACAGCTGGTGGTCTGGACCTGTCTGTGTTCCATTGTGACCATATTTCTGGAAGTGTGTATTTTGATGGCGGCCGGGTTGTTGGCGGTGTAGAAGCTTGGAGTATATTTCCGGCAACTGTACAGGGAGTGTCGGATGGGGAGCAAGTGATGTGGAGAAAATAAAAATCCCGCAACTCGGTTTGGGAGGGCTGAGTTGTGGGATTTTAACAATAAATAGGTTATAATTAACTGATGCAGTGCCCTTTGGTTCTGATCACTGCGGCAATCTGTTCGGCGTAAGCGTGGCAGAGTTCGTCGGTTTCATTCTCTATCATTACACGTATTAAGGGTTCCGTACCACTTTCCCGAAGGAGAGCTCTTCCCTTGCCGTCAATCATCTTTTCTACCTCAACAGTTGCGTTCAACACGTCTGCATCAGACATCACAGCTGCTTTGTCTTTCACGCGAAGGTTCAGCAGATATTGGGGATACAATGTCACAGGATCTGCCAGGGCAGACAAGGTACTCTTGCGGTCCCGCATTTCTTCGGCAATCATAATAGCAGTCAGCAAACCATCACCTGTGGTAGCATATTTCTTCAAAATAATGTGGCCGGACTGTTCGCCGCCTAAGGTATAGTTGTGATTCTGCATACATTCATATACAAAGCGGTCACCCACCTTGGTCTGTACACAGTTGATTCCGGCTTTGGTCAGGGAAGATATGAATCCGCTGTTGGACATGACAGTGGCTACCACAGTGTTGTCATTCAGGACGCCTCGGCTTTTCAGTCGTTGTGCCAAAATATACATAATACAGTCACCATCCACGATCTTACCGTTTTCATCCACAGCAAGGCAGCGGTCTGCGTCACCGTCAAAAGCAAAGCCCACATCCAGGTGCTGTTCCTTCACCAGTGCAGCCAGTTTGTCAATATGAGTAGAGCCGCAACCGTTATTCACATTCAGTCCGTCCGGTTGATTACCGATCAGCACTGTCTGAGCACCCAAAGCATCAAACACAGCCTTGGCGATCATCCAGGAAGCACCGTTGGCACAGTCCAGACCGATCTTCAAGTCACGGTAAGAGTGAGAGGCAATAGAGATCAGATAACCGATGTAGCGGTTTCTGCCGGACACATAGTCCACGATGCAACCCACACGTTCCCTGCGAGCCAGAGGCAGATCATCGCCGTAGATACCCAACTGCCCCAGATTGCCATTCAGATAAGCTTCGATCAGCTCCGTGGTCTTATCATCTAATTTTTCCCCATATTTATTGATCACCTTGATCCCATTATCATAAAAAGGATTGTGGGAAGCTGTGATCATGATCCCGCAGTCAAATTCATCCTGTCTGGTCACGAAGGATACGCTGGGGGTAGTAGTTACATGCAACATATACGCATCTGCACCGGAAGCAGTGATACCGGCTACCACAGAATACTCCAACATATAACTGGAACGGCGGGTATCTTTACCGATAACGATTCTGGGCCTATAACCGGATGCTTGACAGCCGGACAGCGGGGAAGAGTAATACCACCCTAAAAATCTACCTACCTTATAGGCCTGCATGGATGTAAGATCCAGGTTGGCCTCGCCTCTGAAACCATCTGTACCAAAATACTTTTTGGCCTTTCCTTCCTTGGAACGATTGATCGTAATCTTGTCTTGAAGCAGCTCATCGGCAGATACATTAAAAATCTGGCAAAGCTGCAATACCTTATCTATTTGTGGAAGAGCCTGATCCATCTCCCATTTGGATACAGATTGCCTGGATACTGACAGCTTATCTGCCAGTGCTTCCTGAGAAATGTTGGCCACGCTTCTAAGATGCGTTATCTTTTCGCCTAAAGTCATAGTAAGTCTCCTTTTAAAATACCATACTATATTATCATACACCATTTGAAAAGGATTATCAATCAACAGAACTATTATTTTTTCGCAACTTCTGGTTGCGAAAACAAGGTTTCTTGGTCGGATAGATTAATAATGATATAAAAGTTATGTAATAAAAATTTTAATGACATTTGGTATGTAGTATAGTATAATTAAAATAACAAAAAGGAGTTAATTATGAATAATTTTGTATATTACGCACCGACAAAGGTGCATTTTGGTAAGGGGAAGCACAGAGAAGTTGGAGAGATCATCAAGGGATATGGTTATACCAAAATCATGCTGCAATATGGTCAGGGAAGTATCAAAAAGAGTGGCCTGTATGATGAAATCATGGATTCTCTGAAAGCAAGTGGCATAGAGGTAGTGGAGATGGGCGGTGTTGAGCCTAATCCGAAGATCACGTTTGTGCGGGAGGCTGTGAAGCGTGCCAAAGAAGAAAAAGTACAGCTGATTCTGGCCGTAGGTGGCGGCAGTGTCATTGATTCCTGTAAGTACACTGCGGCAGGTGCTGCCAGTGATTGTGATGTCTGGGATTTTCCTACCAGAAAAAGTGTGGCCGTAAATGCGCTTCCCATAGGTTGTGTGCTTACTCTTGCAGCAGCAGGCAGTGAGATGAGTTCTTCTGCGGTGATCACCAATCTGGAGTTTAATATGAAGAGAGGCTTTAACAGTGATACCAATCGATGCCTGTTTGCCATCTGTAATCCGGAGCTTACTTATACCGTCGATAAGTACCAGACAGCCTGTGGTATTGTGGATATCATGGCACACACCATGGAACGCTATTTTACTGTATGTGAGCCCACCGATCTGACGGACAGAATCGCAGAGAGTCTTTTGAAGGCTGTGATAGATGCAGGCAAAGTGCTGATGGAAGATTCTTGTAACTATGAGGCTAGGGCGACTATGATGTGGGCATCCAGTCTTTCTCATAACGATCTGACAGGTTGTGGAAGAGAAAATGTCTTGGCTGTACACCAGCTGGAGCATGCGCTTAGCGGTGAGTTTGACAAAATCGCCCATGGAGCGGGTCTTGCAGTGCTGTTCCCGGCTTGGGCCAGATACGTGTATCGGTATAATATTCCCAGGTTTGCACAGTTTGCAAGGCGGGTGTGGGAAGTGACCGAAAGTGACGATGAGAAGGCAGCTGTTATGGGTATTGAAACAATGGCGCAATATTTTGCTTTCCTTGAGATGCCGGTGCGACTGAAGGATTTTAACATTCCCCGGGATTGCATGGATAAGCTGGCCCAGTTGTGTACTTTTGGGAGACAGAGAAGTGTAAAGAGCTATGTTGATATGGATTATGATGTAATAAAGGCGATTTTTGAAAGTTGTTATTAAGGTGTGATGTTATACACCTTAAAGGATGATTGCACCAGGTATGAAGGAGAGAAATATGAGACTGATTTCATGGAACGTAAACGGCATTCGCGCCTGCATGGAGAAAGGATTTATGGATTTTTTTAAGGATGCAGATGCAGATATTTTCTGTCTTCAGGAGACCAAGCTGCAGGCAGGGCAGATTGAACTGGATCTGCCGGGATATCATCAGTATTGGAATTATGCCGAGAAGAAGGGGTATTCGGGAACGGCACTTTTTACAAAGAGGGAGCCTTTGAGCGTGGCTTATGGGATCGGTATCGAGGAGCATGACCATGAGGGACGGGTGATCACTGCAGAGTTTGAGGAGTTCTATGTGGTGACTGTGTATACTCCTAATGCCCAGAGAGAACTGACACGCCTGTCATATCGAATGGAATGGGAAGAGGCATTTTTGGTATATTTGAAGAAATTGGAAGAGAAGAAGCCCGTGATCTATTGTGGTGATTTGAATGTAGCTCACAAGGAAATTGATCTGAAGAATCCAAAGACGAACCGGAAGAATGCAGGTTTTACAGATGAGGAAAGAGGCTGCTTTACCAAGGTGTTGGAAAGTGGTTTTGTAGATACATTCCGCTATTTCTATCCGGATTTGGAAGGCGTTTATTCCTGGTGGTCCTATATGTTCCAGGCCAGGGCCAAGAATGCAGGGTGGCGTATTGACTATTTTGTGGCGTCCGAGGCCTTAAAGGATAAGCTTCTGGATGCAACGATTCATACTAAGGTCATGGGATCGGATCATTGCCCTGTAGAACTGGCGCTGAGAGAAGGATAGGTTTATGGAGGAAAGACAGAGGCTTTCCGGGGAGTTCTTTGCACGGGATGGAATCACCGTAGCCAGAGAGCTTCTGGGGAAGATATTAGTACATGAGACAAAGCTTGGAATCGTCCGGGGAGTGATCACCGAGACGGAAAGCTACATGGGTGAGGAAGACAAAGGGGCTCATACTTACGGCGGCAGGCGCACACAGCGGACGGAGCCTATGTATCATCAGGGTGGGACCTCCTATGTGTACCTGATCTACGGAATGTACAGTTGTATGAATATTGCAGCTATGACAGAGGGAATCCCTCAGGCAGTGCTGCTTCGCAAAGTGGAACCGGCAGACGAGCAGTCCCGTGAAAGGATGGAGCGGCTTCGGCTGGAAGGGGCAAAAGGGAGGCAGAATATTTCCACCATTCGCAAGCACCTTGCAGACGGTCCCGGGAAGCTTTGTATTGCAATGGGGATCACGCGTAAGGATAATGATATAGATATGGTAGAGAGTCCTTCTTTTTATGTGACGGAAGGGATGGAAGTTTTAGAAGAGCAGATAAAGGCGGGCAAGCGCATCGGGATCGATTATGCTGAGGAAGCAGCGGATTATCTGTGGAGGTTTTATTTATGAGTTTACGGTTTTTCTTTGGGCCTTCCGGCTCCGGAAAAAGCAGACAACTTTATCAGGAGATCATGGAACGGTCTTTGCAGGAACCGGGAAGAAATTTTTTGATTATTGTACCGGATCAGTTTACTATGCAGACCCAGAAGGATCTGGTGACCCTCCATGAGCGGGGCGGGATCCTGAATATTGACGTGCTAAGCTTCGGGCGTCTGGCCCACCGGATCTTTGAGGAGGTAGGAGAGGCAGACACGCCAGTGCTGGATGATACGGGAAAAAGTCTGGTGTTGCAGAAAGTGGCACTGAACATGAAGGAG
>JAFYSG010000163.1 GCA_017559435.1 Lachnospiraceae bacterium | reverse complement strand
TCTGCCAATAACTTCTTTGCCAAGCCCTTCCAGGAGATGTTGGAGATCTTTTCCTGAAAGAATACAAACACCGCCACTGTCACTATAAAAGTAAACACGCTATAACTGTCAAACGCTTCTGACTTGGGTGTCTGATAATACATGGACGCTCTGAGGCTGATGATGGCCGCCAAGATGAGACTGACTGCCCCCAGAAAATAAACTCTTACCTGCCATACATGGGAAAGCCTATATCGATGCAGATAATAACCCAGCACAAAGTAGCCCACATAACTGCATGCCATCTCCACATCCAACAATTGTACCAGTACGTTGGCAAGGGTAGGGATCTGTATGATACCAAGGGTACTTCTTCCGATCTGCAAAATGATAAAAAGAATCAGAAAATACTCCAGGTTTTTCTTACTGCAATGATCTGTAAAGGTCTTGATCACCGGAAGCAGCATATAAATACCTATCAGCATAGGAATAAACCACAGATGATATCTGCCCAACACACACTCTGCCACATAATCCCGCACCGTAACACCGGCTCCCCAGGTCCATCCCCGGCTGTCCCAAAGACCATATGCCATACTCCACACTGCATAAGCCACTGCCAGACGTAAAATATTATTACAATATAATTTACGCAGGTCAGGTTCTCCTTCTCTGGAAAGAAAAAGCATACCACTGATCATAACAAACACCGGCACACCAAAGCGGGATATGGCATCCCATACATTGTAAACCATCCATCTGGTATCCGTTACCGGGAACTCATACCAGTACTGCGATGCACTATGGAGCATAATCACACTGATACATGCCACGATACGAAGCAGATCGATGTGTAGTTTTCTATCCTCTTGCATAATCATCCCTCCAGACGCCGGCTTCCCATTCTTCCTCAGTTCTTTTCTCCCGCTTCCAACATCAGAAATTTCTCATTCCTGAACGTGGGGCGATACTCATATTTATCCATGAATGTCACAATCAGACCCATTTTCGGATCTTCCTTTGCCATATTCTCATAATCACTATACTTTTGTTCCAGAATGACTACAGGCATCTGACTGCCCGCCTCTGCCTGCGCTTCTATTTGTGCTTCCAGTTCCGCCATGTCCTTCTCCATAGCAGACAGACTATAGCTATCCAGATCCATCCAGCAGTTAAACGCCGGAGGCATATTCAGATAATAAGCCAGTGCCGGAATCTTACCGTACAAAAGCACTTCCCTGCCTTCCAGGCCGGCATCTTTCACATACCCGGTGATCTCACTCATCCACTGTGCCCGTTCCGGACTCATGTAGATTCCTTGCAGCACAGGATTATTGTCCACCTGTGCCTCCACATCGGTTGCACCGTCTGCCTCAACAAATACAAACCCTACTCCGAAACCGATTCCCTGCACCAACATCAAGCCTAAGATCATAAGTGCTACCGCCTTTATGGGGAAACCGTTTATCTCCATCTTCCATCGTTTTTTTGCTCCCCACCTGAAGAAAACTGCCCGGGGCGCTCTTAAGAACCGCCACACCATCCAGAATACATAGGGTCCTGCAAGGAACAAATTATTCAGACTGGGAAACAGACCGTTATTGCTTCCAATAGAGGTCAGCAGAATGATCAGTATGACAATCCCCGACAAAAGCTTATCTTCCTTTACCATCTTCGGATGAAAGATCACAATCACACCAATGACCATGGCAATGATCATAAATAAAATCCCGGGACGCAGCATAGCATTGTAATCATAAAATTGAATACTGCAAAATTGGCGCAAGTATAGCCACGCAAGCGCAGCCACTGTGAGAAGAATACTGCCTGCTTTCTTCAGACGCATCCACCTGCCCGGCATAAATGCAAACAACACCAGACCTGCCACCACAAACACACTGATCCTTATGATCCAGTATACCAGGTCAAGATATCCGTTCACCATCTTCATGACCATTTCCACTGCCGTATAGTCGGTGGCACTCTCAGTCATACCGAACAGGCGCATGATGGATTCCATATAGGTATGAAATCCATACCGGATACCCAGATACAAAAGACCGATTCCTACAGCCCCAAAATACCCCAACATACACCAGCCGGTCTGGGCAGCCACTTTACGCACCTTACGTCGGCAAATGATCCCATAAGCCCATACAGCCACAATCATAGCAGCCTCAGGAAGATTAGAAAATCGCACGAAGATATTGGTTCCAAGACAAATTCCGGCCACCACCAACATCCCGTTTCTATCACACTTAAGCCCCTGATATAAACAGATACAACCTCCCAGGAATAAAATATACGTAAGATAGTTGTATAAAAGCGCAGTGGGACACCAACAAAGGCTCACTGCTAAAATTTCTCCTAAGAAAACCAGGCCGGCAGGTATACCGACCTTTTTTGTACAGAACCAATATCCCCACAATGCAAGCACACTTACCGTAAAAGCGGTATAGAAATTCATCCCCATCAACGTATCTGCAAAGGGCAGCTTCATCAATAAGGAACCCACTGCAGTAGCCAGGTATGTGGAAAAAAGCCACATAGGATCCATATGATCCGTTCCCATAAATTGAAAGTTGGCATAATTATACCCGGTATCCCACAAGTCAAGTCCCCAGTTAATATGTCTGAGGGGATATAACAGCAACACTGCCGGAAATAAAAACTTTTGTATTTTTTGTATTTTCTCAAGTACCGCTTCTGATCGTCCTGTCATTCTATATCCTTCTTTCATGGTCGTCAGTCTTGCACTTCCTGCTTTCTTTCAGTTAGGGCACTTCTTCACCCTTCTGTGATTCGTTCCGCAATTCGCTCTGCCACCAGTCTGCGTCCCATTTCATTCAGATGCAGTCCGTCCTGAGTATAGACTTTCCATTCCTCAAAATTTCCGCCGGCACCGATGCCGCTTTCATGATAATTATCCAGCACTTCTACACCATACTGTGCAGCAATTTCCAGTTCCAGATTCACATAGTCCTCCAAAATACCACCACCGTTATCTATCTCCTGGCAATTACTCTCCTTAGCCAGATACCAACAATAAGTGGGCGTCACCAAAATGATCCTAAGCTTCGGATATGCTGCTTTGAGAGTTTCCAGAGAATACCTTAGTGCCCCGCCAAAAGTATAGACATCCCGGGGATTATCAGGATTATCCAAAGGTACACCTGTCTGATAATCATTCACACCATGTTCTATGATCAAAATTTCCGTCTTATCAAAATCAATATTCTGAAATCCATAGGCAGCTTCCGGAAAATAATCCATCACCGCACATCTGGTCACACCCGCATTCTGCACATAGAAATCTTGCTGCGCAATGGCTTCAGACAGCTTTGCCATGGAAAGAGTATCTGTGGTCACTGCTGCCCTGTCCTCTTTCACCCTACAGGACATGGTACTGCCGCCAAATGCCCCATTATATATCGGCTCTCCTAAAAGTTCCTCCAACACTCCAGTGATAGAAGTGTCTCCTCTCTCATTGCCTATAATGCTGTCTCCCAGGCACACAATCCTGTACGTTTCTTTTCTCAGTTCCCGATAACCGCCTATCACACCAATGATCATCACAAAAATGAGAAACGCCGCCAGACAATGTATATACTTTTTAGTGATTGTCTTTAAACTCTCCAAAATATTGCCTTTCTTTCACAAATAATCAGCTGGGGAAATCTCCTAACTTAACAATGATATATTCTTCCGTTTCTTGAATATACCCTTTCTGCGGCCAGGATGGCTGATTCGTTTGTCTAGCCTGTTTATCGGCTTTTTCATACTGTTTTAAATCCGTCTCCATGCAAAAGCTATGACCGTGCATTTCCCAGAATTGAAACAATTCTACATTCGTGAGATCAAAGGCGCTGATCCCCCAATTGAGTACCGACAGATAAGGTGTTTCTGCCAGCTTATACCGGCCATTCGGTGTATAATATTTTTCCTTCAAATGTTTATCTAATCTGTCTGCATGCCTCCTGATACGGTAAAATTCCTCAGAATGCAATTCCAGACCTGCATCCTCTACAATACTATCCGGCACTTCATAGCTTCCTACAAATATTATGGGCTTACTGTAATCATGATTTTTTTTGAGGTCATAAGCTATGGTATTCATGGTATTCTTAGCATCTTCATATTTCAGATAATCTACATAAAACCATTTATTCATTTCTGTACACTGATTAAAGGTGCACACAATGAACAAACATACCAAAACATATCCTGCTGTCTTTTGGGCTTTTCCTTTCACCGGCTCATATAGTAACTCTGTCAGGAGCAGAACGGCAAACCCACACACAAGAGGAATATACTGACTCGCCCTATAAGGAGTTGTCTGTGCTTCAATCAGCATCATCAACCCGGGAATCAGAAGAATCGCACCCCCGCAAACCGGAAATATAATTCTTTTGTGGCGTAGTGCCTGCACCATACAGTACAACATCAGCACAGCTGCCGCGAT
>JAFYSG010000162.1 GCA_017559435.1 Lachnospiraceae bacterium | reverse complement strand
TTCAGCACTGCTTCCATACCCAGCAAAGGAGCATGATACTGATAAAACGGGTCAAAAAACCAGACTACCGCCACAACAGCAAGAAGCAGGCTTATCATAAACAAACATAATTTTCCAAGAGGTGTCCGCAAAAATTTCATACACAACTTCCTTCTGAAATAAACTTGTTCGTGCAAGTGACGTTCAGCCACGCCCTGGCTGAACTATGTTAAAAGTTAAAATACAGGAACGTACTCACCTGAGACAATGAAATCACCGCCCAAGCAAACAGCGCAGCTAGGCAAAACAGACCGCCTGTGGTCTTCCCGTGTTCGGCAAGCCACTCTTCAGCCCGTTTCCCCCGAACCAATAGGGCGCTGATACCAAGCAAGAGCATCAGGCAGCCCACATACATCGCGTTCAGATATTGAGGTGCTGTCAATTCCAAAGCTTTACGGATGGCAAAATTCTCGGGTATCTGAAGTACATTGCAGACGCCAAAGAACATACCGGTATTGCCGCCGGCAAAAAGTTTTTTCCACAAAAGCGCCGCACTTTTCAGAGAATCACTTCTAAAAATAGAGAAAGTCAGGGTAATAAATATCCCTGTTACCACTTGGTTCATCCACTCCCATTTAAATCTGGCCTTGGGAAATATAGTCTCCCACACGGCAGCCAGACCATGAAGAAGCCCCCAGAAGATAAAGGTCCAGTTAGCACCGTGCCACAGTCCACTTACCAGGAATACTGCCAACAAATTCAGACACTGCCTGCCTTTTCCTTTCCGGTTTCCCCCCAACGGGATATAAATATAACTGGTAAAAAAACGTGACAAGGTCATATGCCATCTTCGCCAAAAATCTCTTACGGACACTGCCATCAGAGGGGAACGGAAATTCTCAGGAAGTTCAAAGCCAAACATCCTGCCAAGTCCCCTTGCCATATCACAATAACCGCTGAAATCAAAATACAGCTCTAACATATAACAGATAATGGTGATCCACGCAGAGACGCCGTCCAAATACGCCATATTAGAATATTCCGCATTCACCAGCACCCCCAACACATCCGCAAGCAGCACTTTCTTAGCAAGTCCCAGAATGAAAAGTTCAGCACCTGTCAGAAACCCCTCCGCCGAAAACCTTCTGTTCTTACGTGCTTTCAGCTGTGGAATGAACTCATCATGCAGCACAATGGGCCCTGCCACCAGCTGTGGAAAGAAGCTGATAAAACAGCTGTACTCTAAGAAACTGTAATGTTCTGCATTCCCCTGATACCGCTCGATCAGAAAGGACAACTGTTGAAAGGTAAAAAAGCTGATACCCAACGGCAGGGCAATTTTTTCCACCTGTATATCCGTGTGCAGGAGAAAATTACAGTTATCAATGAAGAAGTTGAAGTATTTAAAATAAATCAACATTCCCAGATTCGCCCCAAAACCCAGCCAAAACAACAATCTTCTCACTTTCTGGCTCCCGGTCTTTTCAAAAAGAGCGCTGACCAGGTAATTGACAAAAAGGCTTATCACAAGGATCCATAAATAAGATACATTATAATAGCCATAAAACCATAATGACATTCCTGTCAGAAAGATTCCGGCCGGCACCGGATTCTCAAGCTTCTGCAAAGTATACCAGCCCACCAGTGCGATGGGAAGAAATACCATCAAAAATACAGTTGAATTGAACAGCATACGTCCTCCCAATACATTACAAAAATTATTCTGTCAGCAGGATATTGACTGCGTTACCCCCATATAATCTGGTACTTTCCTGCAATCCTTCCACACTCAGGACCTTCTTTACATCTTCCAGAACTGCTTCTATATCCAATTCTCTGTGGATAGAAACCATCAAGACTCTCCCCGCCTCGTATTCGTATGTGCCATTCAAACAATCCAACTCGTTCTTGTACACCACGGCCACATTATCACACTGAGCCAGAATGGAACTGTCTCCTGCGCTTTCGTTCCAACTGTCATCGGGAAGTACGTACACACAATCCGTATGATCAGGCACCATAACGGTCTCCTGACCACCCGGATACAGATAATCCGGTGGATTCCCATAGCAGTTGCCAAACAAGAGTAACATTGCGCCTGCCAATGCCGGCACCCACAGCTTCCATGGCTTTTTCACCAGTTTATTCATTGCATAAGTGACTCCTGCCACAACAAACAGACACCAGAAGGGGAACGTACACATGACATAACGTTCTACCAGATAAGGTACGATCTGGGATACCAATAAAACATACCAAACCACCGGCAACACCAGCAGAAGTCCTTTTGCCACAGGAATATTCTTCCCTCTTGATCGGATAAATATGATTGCAAACAGCACAATGCCGGGAAGCAGCAGCCACCACTGACCTCCCATCAGCTGCCACATCACATGATCAATGATTAATTTTGTCTTACTCAGATAAAATTCTCCGGAAAGGATCGTACCCAGAGAAGCCTGTCCGCGATACCCCTGAAATACATGTTTCAGGGCAAAGGGCCATATGCACAACCCGCCCACTGTCGTACAAAACAATGTCAACAGATATTGCAGCAACGGTTTCCATCTTTTGCATATACTCATCCATACCACAAACACAGCAGCAATACCTATCGCATACAGCACAAAGTAATAGTGGGTCAGAAATCCTCCCAAAGTAGACACCACCAGCAACAGACGTTTTTTGCCTTTCACCTCAAAATCACAGGACGCGATCTCCAGATGCACATGACAGTACAAGACGGTCATGAAAGTAAGTAACGCATACATTCTCAGGTACATTGCACTGGTCATAAATCCATTAGATAAGCCATAAGCTGCTGTCACAGAAAGCGCAACCATCGTTCCGCCAAGGTGCTTTTTGATCATGTGGTACAAGAGTAATAAGGTTGCGGTCAGCATGGCAAAGTTGATTCCTAAGCCAAACCACTTGGAAAATGTCCCTTGGAAAACTGAGCATACGGTATGCAATAAAATGTAATAAAGTGGCGGATGCACATCTCCCCGCTGGTTATAATATACAGAGGCATAATTAAACGTATTACTTTCACTGACTGCCAAATAATCCCGATAATCCTGTCCGGACACCCATGTAGTCGTATAAGTGTCTGCACTGTTAGCCTGAGCTACCAGATAATCCTGATAGATCTCACTGCCATAAATGTCAAATCCACATTCCTTTAATATTTGAAAATCCTTGATCAAATTTGTTACCAGATCCCGCAAGGACTCCCCGGCACCATATTCTGACATCCAGTCCTTTACGTCATATCCGCTTTCCCCAAAATGCATAAAGGGCAGATATTCACTATTGGCAAGTCCGTAGGAATATATCTCATCCAAATGATATCCTTCCTTTTGATGTCCATATACGATCATTGTCACCAAAGATACTGTAATGATCAATACTAAAATGCTCTTCTCTATCCATAATTTTTTCATTGGTTTCTTTTTTTCTCTTTCCAAATCATGATTCCCAGATATACCATGCATACTAAGGATACCAGTTCTGCAATTCTCCAATACCAACATCCCTGATAGAATACCTTAAGCGTGCCGTTGTAGTCTGCCGGTATATTTACTCTTACAACTCCCTCTTCGTTCATGACAAGGTGATCTTTGTTTATGATGCCATCATTGGAAGTAACAGTATAACCTTTGTAATTCATCAGTGGTAATAATACATACCCTTCTGCATCACCACTTTCAACAGTCATTTCAATCCTGGTTCCCTGTTTCTCATATGCCTGTATCTCCACCCCTTCAAATGCTCTGGGTTCAGATACTCCCTTCAGTGTATATATATTGGCCGAACTGAGTATGTATTCTCCACCGGAGGCAGCATCGGCTGTCTCCACATACTTCAGATCATCCACTTCCATAGGTGGCTGATTCCGGATACATTCCTGCATAAAATACAAGCCGGAGACTCCTGTCAAAAGACACAATGCGACAGCCACTGACATACACATATTTTTTCCCTCTTTCTGCCATAGCAACAGCAGACCATAACAGGAGGCAAATACTGCAAGAACAGTTCCCAGAGACAAAAATCTCCACACAAATTGCATGGATGCCACCAATTGAGCAATCTGAGGTAATCTGGTAGATATACTGTCCCACGGGAAATATATGGTAGACATCCACACCGCAATACCACTTAAGACCAGAATTACCAAGCCCTGCTTCTTCCGGCGAAGCTGTTCTTCTTCATCTTCTTTCCGGACAGCCCAAAGCATAGCCGCACACAATGCCAGTCCCAACACCAGTGCCAGTCCCAATGTTAACGGCATCTCACCCTTAATACCATCTCCGGCGGCCAGATTATCCCATGCATAATGCATAAACAGTGTAAACAATTGTGGAAGCAACGCACCTGTTTCCTGAAGTAATTCCGCGGATACTGTCTGAAAAGCCCGTATCTCTTGTGTTAATGTAAAATCTACAAAAGGAACCAAAAACCATGCATTGACACCCAAGGTGACCAGAACCGTCTTTACCAACGCCCATAGTCTCTGTTTTCTCATAGTCCCCGGCAATAACAGGATACAGGTCAGTATGATCATTGCGCCTGCCATCTCACCGGTGATCACATGCGTATGAATAATTCCGGAGATACCAAAAACCGATGGAAGGAAACACCATTTATAACGCTTAGACTCCACATCTTCCGTATAGATGCGATACATACCATACACGACAAACGGCAGGAAGGCCATTGCGGCATATTCTCCTACAGCAGCTCGGATGTAAATATCCAGCAGCCTGTATGGAGCCAATATGTAAAGCAGGGCGCCTGTCACAGCAATCATAGATTTACCGGTCATGCGTTTCAAACAATAATAACATCCAAAACAGGTAAACAGATTGATCAGGACTACAAATATATTGTAGCAAAGACTCAATGGAAATCCTACCAGCCGCAACAAAGCCGGAATATATAATAGAATCTCTCCATAGAAAATAGGATTAGCATAACCATAACCATGAAAGAAATCCGGATTGATCCTCACCGGAAACTGGCCGCTCAGCCAGCCGTCCTTGATCCCTTCGATTCTCATAAAATGGAATTCCAGATCATGACCGTTCATATTATATTCCACAAGTGAAGGGATACTTGCAACAAATCCCACCATTACCAAGCCCACAAATGCATACTTGCTTTCGGCAGAAATCCCCTTTTTCCTGTCATAGACTACAACACATATGATAATATTGAAGATCAGCAGCCAAAGGAGGGTGTAAAAGAGTGTAACATTTGCTCCATAAGTAGTTTCCTCTATCACCACATCTGTGATACTGACACTACCAACACCGTTATAGTACAAACGCAGCGTCATATGTAGATCCACATTCATCCAGAAATCATCACTGCTGCTTGTGCTTCCGTTCTCAAAATAGGTTACTGCTTCTTCAAAAGCATTATAATATTTCACATAAGAATGAGGCCAACAGAAACTGCCCGGGGAGCTGCTCTCATATGTGACCGTATACCGATAATGCCCCTTTTCCAAGAAAACTTCCGGAAAAGTATCATACAATCCACCGCCACGACTCTCACTGATGGTGCCGCCAAAGCAGTCAGAATATTCTTCCTCTGTAAAAGTCATCAGCTGCTCCTTATCAAAATGATAACTGACTAACTGAGTTACATCCTTGTAATAAGTAATTCCAGCCCATAAAAGTACCAGCAATTCTGCTACGATCAGCAGCTTGACCCAATGACTGCAAATCAGATTTTTCATGCGCCCGTAAGTACCCTTCCATTTGTCTTGTAAACATATCTTCATTACGCTACATTCCCTTCCTTTTATTGCTCCCGTATCCCCCCAGATACTGATTCAAAGATTCATTCAGATACCTTCAGCGAAAAGTCACTTCTGTCCAAAGAAAAGTTCACATTATAATAAGGGTCTCCCTGATCCAGCACTTCCTTCCATTTCTTGCGGAATATTTCTGACTCTTTGTTATAACGCTCCGCCTTTTCCCCGTCTGTATCCAACCCTCTGGAAATGGATTCATAGTGATACAACTCCGCAAAAGGTGTCCATACATTCAGATACCCCATTTTTCTAAGCTTTAGGCAGAAATCCACATCATTCAAGGACACTGCAAAACCGGTGTCCAGTCCGCCTGCCGCCTCATACAGGCTTTTCTTTACCATTAGGCAGGCTCCCGTTACGGCTGACAGGTTCTGGGCATAGCAAAGCCTGCCCATATATCCCAGGTTCATCCTTGCCTGCTTATAGTGAATATGACCGGCAGTTCTGTGAGCACCCAGACCGATGACTACCCCTGCATGCTGAATGGTCTTATCCTCATAATACAGCTTGGCCCCCACCGCGCCTACGTCCTCGCGTTGGGCATACATCAGCATCTCTTCCATCCAGTTGACTGTGATCACTTCCGTATCATTATTCAAAAGTAAAATATATTCGCCCTCTGCATGAGAAACACCCAGATTATTCACTGCCGAATAATTAAAAGCACCTTCATAGGTCACGATCTTTGCCTGTCCACTTTCCGTAAGCTCTTTATAATACGCTTTGATTTCCTGAGTGGTACTATTATTCTCTACTACAATGATTTCATAGTTATCATAAGTGGACTTCTCCACGATGGAAGTAATACATCTTCTTAAATCCTGCTCATGGTCTTTGTTGGCGATCACGATGGAAATCTTGGGATTGCCCAGAATCTGATACTGAATTCTGAAAATCGTCTCAAAAGCTCTGGTACTGGTGATTTCAAAATGCTTAAAACCATGCTTGCGAAGATGTTCTGCCACAGCTCCCTTGGCTGCTTCTATGGCATAGGGCTTTGCCGAAATACCGGAAGCCACACTGCCCGCATGACTTCTCCAGTAATACAGGACCTTGGGCACATGTACTACATGCTCTGCGTTGTCGGTAAGACGAAGGATCATATCATGATCCTGACTGCCGTCAAATTTGGTACGAAACAGCTCCGTTCCATCTAAAAGAGCTCTGGAAAACACACTGAAATGGCAGATATAATTGTTGGCACGCAGATTATCCGGAGCATAATCCGGCTTAAAATGCATGGTCAACGCCTTATTGATATCCCCGTCATGGAAGGTAGTCTCATCACAGTAAATATAATCTGCATTCTTCTCATTGATCACCTTCACATACTCATACAATGCACTGGGATGCAAGAGATCATCCTGGTCAAAAAGACCGATAAATTCTCCTGTGGCAAGCTTTAAGCACTCATTGGTATTGCCGGATATACCGCCGTTTTTCTCAAGATGCTTATAGACGATACGTCCGCCGGCCTTTTGTGCATACTCTTTACAGATCTCACCGATATAGGCATGCTCTGCATCGGAACCGTCAGCCAGACAAAGCTCCCAGTTCTCATACGTCTGATTCATGACAGAATCCAACATTTCTATCTGAAACTGCCTGTCATTGTTCCAAAGAGGCACCAGAATACTGATCTTCACCATTCTTGGGAACACTTCCAAACGCTGCCTTGCCGCCTCTTCCTCAGTGGGTAAGCTTTCCGTGCCAAACTGCTTCATGGCCTTGCGTTCTCTTTTCTTATAATCCAGCTTTTTCACCACGCCTTTCACTCCGCCGCAATTAGCCAGTCTGTCCTTCTGGCGAATAGCCCAGTGAATACCGTCTCTGGCAGGTTTGCTGGCTTTCCACAGAGGATTGTTCCTGATACGGTCAAGCTTCCAGGTAAGCTCCTCATTCTTCGCCTCCAGATCAGCCACTCTTGCTGCCAGATCCGCGCTTTTTAGGCGTTCCTGCTCATAAGCCTCTCTATAATCTGCTTCTGTCATGTCTCTTCCAACCTTTCTAAGTTACCTTTGTATATAAAGCGTACTGCTAAAATTCACTAAACGGATACCGCTTACCCGGTTGTCTGCTAAGATTCCCACCCGGTATACACCTGCCGGAATCTTGTCCGGTTTTAACCAAAATCCGCACAATGCCACATTGACCTGATCCGTCATATTTTCTTCCAGATCCGGACGATACTGCCCCTCCAGGGTTATGCCAAGACAGCGGATTTTTCCATGAGGCCGCAAAACCTCCTGTTGCCATGTTTGCTTTTCTTCCTGCTCTGTCTCCTGCTCCGATGCCGGCACTTGCGTTTCTTGCTCTTCAAGCTTCCACAATATCAACTTTCTGTCATAGCAGGCATTGTTGTCACCAAGCACCACACTGTAGCCTTGTATACACTGTTGTTCGCATCTTTGCAGGGAAAGTAGCAGGCAATCATCTCTTCGATACTTGTCAAGATCTACAGCAATCTCCTGAAAATCTGCCTTCTGCATATCATTACCGGCAGTCACAAAGGCCGGCCTGATAGCTGTATCCCACACATCCTGATTAAGCCGGGGCGAATAATAGGGATCATATCCCACCATTTTCGGATGCATTGCATACAGCTTTTCCTGCTCCCTCTTAAGCCGATCAGCTTTCTCCCGGGAGGAATCCTCTCCTCTGGACAAAGATTCGTGATGATAGGCATAGCTACTGTTTATCACCACATTATGATATCCTAACTCCCACAGACGAAAGCACAGATCCACATCATTAAAAGTCACTCGCAGCTCTTCCTTCATCCCGCCGGCCTGTGTGTATTTCTCTCTCTGAATCATGAGACAGGCACCTGTCACCGCCAGCACATTCCTGTCTTTTGTATGATAACCCTTAGCATAGATCCGGTCATCTGTCATATATTGCAGCTTGTGTATGGGACCCTCCGGCAGATTTACAATACCCACATGCTGTATCTGCTTTCCACCCGGATAATAAAGCTTCAACCCCACAACTCCCACATAAGGAAGCCTTGCTTTACATGCCATTTGTGCAAGCCATCCCGGGCATGCCGGCTCCACATCATCATTTAAAAATAGCAAAAATTCTCCCACTGCCTCTTTGGCTCCCAGATTGCACATGGCAGAAAAATTAAATTCCATGGGCTTGTAAACATATTTACTGGGAATGGGGGCTTTTCGCAAAAATTCATCTATTTTCAGGCGATTTTCTTCACAGCTTCCATTGTCCACCACGATTACTTCGCACTTACTATCTTCTTTTGTCTCAAACAAAGCCTGCAAACCTTGAAAAAGAATGTCCGGATGGTCTTTGGAAGGGATAATGATCGAAATCAGCCCCATATCTGCCGGGCTGTCATGACTTGCACCCAAGTCATCTGCCTGCCCATCGCTTTCCATTCCCCATCCGCTGATTTCCTCCTGTTTGGCTCTGCTAACACCATGAAAAAGGATACTGGGAATATGACCGATGGACTTGCACCCCTTCTCAAAACCGCCTGCCGCAGCCACAAGGTCACCAATATGCTTTGCAAGTTCCCGACCGGCCTTTGGCTTTCCACCGGCGCAGCCGTCTCCTTCTGCCGGATTACCAACCTCTTCCAGCCACTCCCGGCGCACCGCCACCATACTGCCAAAATAAAAGCCATTCAAAAAGGTATCCGGTGACCACTCCGGTTTGAACCAAGGATCCGATTTTCTTCCGGTAAAAGGATCACAAACATCCTCATCACCATACACAATCACCACATCCGGATGCCTTTCGAAAAATGCTTTGATCTCTGCCTCCGCACCTGTTGCCAAAGTCCCTTCGCCAATCTGCATCAGTACAATCTGCGGCTCTCCTTCGGGTCTATGGTCCGGCATCTTGCACATTACACTACCGCCATTCTTTGTCTCTCTGGCAATCCACTGATCATATGTGATCTTTCTTTCGGAAAGTTTGGCTTTATACTTTTTTTCTTCATATGCAACCAGCTTCTGCCTGATGAACTCCCGGACGCTCATGTGTATCTCCTTTCAGTTCTTCTACTACTTCCCTGACCGGCAACCTTTCAGCTTCTATCACAATTACCAAAACCGCTTTTTCTGTGCCATATCCTTTGCCATAGCTTCGGGGATTCTGACCACTTCCATCTTTATATGCAAGAGATTTCGCTCTAAACGCTGCAATCTCTCCACCCGAAAATTGATATTAGGATCCTTGGTAGGAAATACGATACTTGGCTGGTTTCCCGTGTCCTCTGCAGGGTCAGCCACCTTGCCATTGACCACCATTAAACGTCCGTTACAACCATCCAGCTCCATGCCATTCCAGCTAAGCTCCTGAATCTTTATCATACAACAGTCCATGGACGGGTCAATCCGCAGATTCTTCACGCCACCACTGACTTCTATATCCACTACAATCAGATTCTCGCCCTGATAAGCATCTGCCACAAAATAGGATTCTTCCTCCTTATAGCCTTCTCCTCTGTCTTCATAAATCTGTACCCTGTTTACCTCCCGGGAGTCACCGTATCTGTCAATCCACTCCTGAGGCTTGGTGATCTTATGACCGATATCATCCCGAAGCTGGGCCATAGAACGCTCATTTCCGTTTACCTGCTGCTGGAACAACAGCTCCTGTTCCCTAAGCTTGCAGGCTTCTTCCTCGTTGATCCCAAGCTCCTTTAAGATCCGCTCAAGAGGCAGCTTCGCCCTCTTTCGATCCTCCAGCATATAACAATACAGTGCCCGATAAGCAAGTTCCTTTGCATCCACCTGTTTTGCAACTGTCCATTCATAATCGATCAGGGTCCATTTATCACCGGATATTAAAATATTGGAAAAGATCAGGTCAAAGTCAGCAACCGCACACGCCTCACCATACCCAGTCTTCTTTACAAACTCTCTAAAATATGCAAGAAATCCTTCTTCATCTCCTCGCTCCAGACACTTGTCCATCAATTCAGCCAAGGTAATGCCGTAAATGTACTCAAATCTTGCATATCCTTCCTTCTCCAACGTACAATGATTCATATGAAGCCCTGAACCCTCATACCTGTCAGTCAAAAGTCTATACGCCTCTTCCATCCCTTTCACATGTGGAAATGCATCCGCAGACAAGGGCGACTTTAAAACGGTTCTGTGCCCGGTCTCATCCTCCTCAATCTGGGTTTTAAT
>JAFYSG010000161.1 GCA_017559435.1 Lachnospiraceae bacterium | reverse complement strand
TCGATACCATTCAGTGTAAACTCTGTTGAGTGTAAAGGACATGATCACCAGTACATTGGCATAGATACTGGCTTCCGGCCATGTGGAATAGATTTCACAGGAGGCCACATTTTTGATATAGTCCTTGTATCTGACCCAGTAGTTGGGGGCAGTGGAGTCCTGGGGCACACCGTCATGGACGATGATATACTCAGGAACAACCACCCGGGAGAGGACGATCTCCCCGGTTTCTGCCATGGGCTTGATCTCATCCTCCGGAATCTTGGCGGGGTATTCCCCAAACAGGGTATGGACAGGGATAAAGACTCTCTTTTCCTCGTCCTCCGTGACGGTAAGAGGGTTCATACGGATATTTTGTAAAGCCAGTTCGTCAGGCAGAATCTCTGTACCCGATACCAGCACAGGCTCATAGCCATCAGCAGTGACCTGGATATTGTATTCAGAGTAGGGTTGATAAAGCTGCTCCGGATCCAGGGAATAGTCAAGGGGGGGTGCCGGCAATTCCACGGTTTGCGTCTGACCGGAACTATCCGTCATCATGGTCATAAGAGGAGATTCCGGGTCTCCTGTGTAGGAGATAACTACGGTGGCGTTGGCTACCGGTGTCAGGTCAATAGATGAGACCACACTGATTTTTAAGGAACCGGCATACTGGGTGTCGATGGACGAAGGTGCAGTATTGTCGGGAGTCCCGGCGTCTGCAGGTGTTTCCTGGGTTTTTATGATTTCGGAAGGTGAAGGAATTCTGGAAATGTATGATTTATTTTCGGACATCTGGGTAACCTTATTATGCTGTTTATGTATGTATATGCGAAAAGGACAGATTTGTGACCGGTTAGGTTTCAAACTATGTTATAAAAAGGTTGAAAACCCCACCCACCTATGTTAAACTGATAAATAGGAATGATGTAAGTAGTAAAGTGGATGAAGGATATCCGCTTTGGCAAATAATTGGGCAGGTGGCAATATGCAGGAAATGATGCAGCAGTTCATACAAGACAGATGGGAAGGTGCAAGAGGGACGCTTATGTTTTCAAGCGACCGACTTGACCTTGCCCTGGCACCGGGTGCTCTTTTGGAGGGCACCTTTACTGTCTACGGAAGTGGCGGCGGAGGGACTTATGGTTATGTTACAAGTACCGACAGACGGATGGAGTGTCTGGTGCCGCAGTTCAATGGTTCGGAGGAAATCATTGGATATCGTTTTCATGGAGAGTACTTGAGGGATGGGGATGTGGTGGACGGTGCATTTCGATTCATCAGTAATCTGGGAGAGTACCAGCTACCCTATACCATACGAGTGGAAGAGCCGCCTATTGAAGTGGAGACTGAGAAGATTCTGAATCTGAATCATTTTGCAAGCCTTGCCAGAAGTGATTGGGAAGAGGCGCTTCGGTTGTTTTATTCCAAGGATTTTGTGAAGCTGCTTGTGGGCAATGACCGAAAGTATTCGGAATGTTACAGGGGCTTAAGTGAAAGACCGGGCAATCAGCATAATATGGAAGAGTTCTTGATCGCCTGTGGAAAGAAGCAAAGAAACATTTACAATGTAAGAGAAGAAGAGTTGTCAGTTGTCAATCCCGCAGAGATGCTGGAGCTTTTGGTGACTGTGTGTAAGGATGGCTGGGGATATACGAAGTTGAAGGTTTCCACAGAGGGAGACTTCGTTTTTACGGAGAAGGAAGTCATAACAGATGATGATTTCCTGGGGAATCAGTGTACGATTCCTGTTTACATAGATAATCGGCAGCTGCACAGAGGCAGGAATTTTGGGTGTGTGAAGATAAGCTGTGCCGGTTGTATGCTGGAAGTTCCAGTGAAGGTGATGATGGGTGCTTCTTTAGGAACTTATCAGTCTGCCAGGATTGTGAAGGAGCAGCTGATCATAGAGATCATGGATTGTTATCAGCAGTATCGGCTGAAGTTAATCGCAGGTACTACATGGCTTGATCGGACGGCTGCTCTGGTGGAGCGTCTGGTGGCCATGAATGATAAGGATGTGGCGGTCAGATTGTTTCAGGCACAGGTGCTGGTGATGCAGGAGAGAAGTCATGAAGCCAGCTGGGTGTTGACCCATGTGATGGAGTTGATGGAGCGGCAGAAGGAAGTGCAGCCGGCTGCCATGGCGTATTATCTGTATCTGACTACCATGGTGAACAGAGACAGCGAATATGTGAGACGCGCAACGGCACAGGTGGAGGATATTTACCGAAGGAACCGCGGATCGTGGAAGGTGGCATGGTTTTTGATGTTTTTGACGCCACAGCTTAGAAGGGATCCGGCCGTCAGGTGGAGTTTTTTGGAAAGGCAGTTTCAGCAGGGGTGCACCAGTCCCATCTGGTATCTGGAATCACTGCTTACGCTTATGGGAAATCCGGCGCTACTTCGAAAGCTAGGAGAATATGAGATTCAGGTACTTCACTATGGTGCCAGAAAAGGGGTGCTCAGTGCAGATTTAAAGGAGCAGTTTCTCTATCTGGCAGGACGTTTCAGAGAGTTTTCTCCGGTACTTTTAAGGCTTTTGATCTTGTGTTATGAGAAAGAGGCTGATGAGCGGGTTCTGCAGGAGATCTGCGCGCAGCTGATCAAGGGCGGAAGGACTGATAAAGAGGCTTTTGGATGGTATGAACTGGGAGTAGAGAAGGAACTAAGGATCACCAGACTGTATGAATATTATATGATGTCCATGGATATCAGGGAAGAGTGTACCATTTCCAGAAAGGCGCTGATGTATTTTGCATGGCAGAGCAGTATGGATTATGAACATACGGCATATCTGTACCGTTATGTGCTTCGGCACAGGCAGGAATATGGGGAGCTGATGCAGCAGTATAGTCAGCGGATGGAACGGTTTGTGGCGGATCAGATTCTAAAAGGGCATATGAATCGGGATTTGGCATATTTATATCAGGAATTGTTGACGCCTGCCATGCTCTCAGGACAGCTTGCCAGAGGACTTTCGAAGCTGTTGTTCGTACACCGGATCGTGATCGAAAGCGGGGAATGTGGGATCCTGTCAGGTGTGGTGGTGTATCGCCCGGATCTTTGTAAGGTATGGCGTTATCCCATTATCAATGGCTGTGCATGGGTGCCTTTGTATAGTGATAAAGATGCGGTATTTCTAGAGGACACGGAAGGGAATCGTTATGTGACAGGGATTTCCTGGCGCAAGGAGAAATTGATGGATCCGGTACCTTTTCTGGAAGGGATTTCAAAATATATATCTCCTCAGAAGCAATCGGATGTGGAGTTTGATAAGTATCTTTGGGATCGAAGCAGGAAGCAGAGCGTGTTGTCGGCTGATTTGGTGGAGAGAGGCAGGCGGCTGATCGAGGCTTCTGAGGTTTCAGACTTTGTAAAGGGCAGAACTCAGATGCGACTTCTGTATCATTACAGGGATTGTGAAGACCCTAAGGAGTTTCATGCTTATCTGGAGGAGATATCCTGGGAGGTATTGGATACATCTTCCCGTATAGAAGTGTTGCGATTAATGGTGGGACAAGATAAGATGCAGAAGGCCTATGAGTGGCTTTCACGGTTTGGACCGGAAGGTGTGGATACCGGGGCGCTGGTGCGGTTGTGTGCATGGTTTATCAGGCAGACACAGAACTCGGAGGATGCAGTGTTGACAGAAGCTGCCATGTATGCATTCCTACAGGGCAAATTTGATGGGGATATGCTGTGGTATCTGGCACTTTATCATCAAGGACTATTAGTGGAGTTAGAACAAATCCGCAAGTCAGCCTTATCCTACAATGTGGATACCACTCAGTTGTGTGAGCGGATGCTGGTGCAGATGATGTTTACCGGGGTAATGACCGAAGAAAGAATGGAAGTATTTCGTTCTTATCTTTCCAAGGGTGCCAAGCATCAAGTGGTTTCTGCGTTCCTTTCAGAGTGTGCTTTAGAATATCTGCTAAAGAAAGAGGAGAAGGATGCTCTGATCTTTGGTGAGATTGGGCGTATGCACAGGCAGGGAGAACGAGTGTCCGATGTAGAGAAGCTTGCCTTTCTGAAATATTATGCAGAGGAAGGGCTGGATCGGGAATCGTATCAGGAAGAAACTTTGCAGGAGTTTATGCAGGAGCTCATGGGTGAGGGTATCCGATTGCCGTTTTACCGGAAGATCAGTTGCTGTGAAAGGCTGTGGAGGACTTTTGATGACAAGACTATTGTGGAATGTCAGGCGGTGCCCGGCTCCAAGGTGACGATACATTATAGTATCAGACAGGCGGACGGCACAGAAGGAAAGCTATGTATGGAGGAGATGACCCCGGCTCCGGGAGGAATTTTCTTCAAGGAGTTCGTGTTGTTCTTCGGGGAATCGGTGCAGTATTACTTTACTAAGGAGCAGGAGCGGCAGAAGGAAATTACCCAAAGCTTCTT
This sequence comes from Lachnospiraceae bacterium, assembly GCA_017559435.1. Taxonomy (GTDB): domain Bacteria; phylum Bacillota; class Clostridia; order Lachnospirales; family Lachnospiraceae; genus Acetatifactor. The sequence goes on along the minus strand of JAFYSG010000161.1, from coordinate 450 downwards.
GCTGTCTTTTAAAGAGTCGGATGATAGCAGTACCGGAAGGTTCTCTCTGATTAATGAAATCCTGAAAAGTGCTTCTCTGTATGACTATGAAGGTATGGATCAAGAGCTTGAGGATATGTATCATAAAGAATATTTGAGTAACAGACTGTTTACTATGAGGTAGCAGATATGATTTTAAAATCGGGAAACAGCAAGATCATTGTGGGGTATGATCTGGGGCACAGTCATTCGCAGATCAGTTATTATACAGCGGATACCAGTAAGGTGGAGACGGCTGCCAGTGTGGCCGGCACCCAGATTTACAATATCCCCACAGTGTTGTGTAAAAAATATGGTGTGAATCAATGGCTTTACGGAAAAGAAGCTCTGCGGGCGGCAGCAGAGGATGAGGGGATTTTAGTAGACCATCTTCTGCCCCTGGCAAGAGATGGTGAAACGGTGCAGATTGAG
>JAFYSG010000160.1 GCA_017559435.1 Lachnospiraceae bacterium | reverse complement strand
CGGTTAGTTTGACATCTGTAAGGCTGTTAGCGTTACTTAGGGTTTGGGGCAGGCTGAAATTGAAGTGTTAGAACACAAAATGACAACATGTCTGAGGAGCGCGCCAAGCGCGACGAGTTTTGTCATTTTGTGTTCTGCCCTTAACTTCTATTTCAGTCTGCCCCAAACCCTTAGTAACCCTTACAGCCTTACAACTGCAAACCAACCGCCCATAACGCATCCCCACAGTCTGAGCCCACAATTTACAGGAGGAAATTCCGCCCAGCCCCCCCTCGCTACAAGTCCCCGACGCTACTCCACTGTCACGGACTTGGCCAGATTCCTCGGCTTATCCACATCACACCCTCTCCCCACAGCCACATAGTACCCAAACAGCTGTAACGGTATGATCGCCAAAGAGTTCGCAAACAAGGGATCCGTCTCCGGAATATAAACAACATAATCAGAAACTTTCTCAATGGCCGTATTCTCCTCACAAGTCACTGCCATAACGAAAGCCCCTCTTGCCTTCACCTCTACAATATTACTGATCATCTTCTGATAAAGCCCCGGCTGGGTAGACACTGCCACCACCAGTGTCCCCTCCTCAATCAGGGAAATGGTTCCATGCTTCAGTTCTCCTGCCGCATAAGCCTCCGAATGAATATAAGATATTTCTTTCAGTTTCAGGGAACCCTCCATTGAAATGGCATAATCAATCCCTCTCCCAATGAAGAAGATGTCCCTGGCGCCCACATAACGGTTGGCAAAGTGCTGCATCTTTTCCTTCTGCCCCAAAAGCACCTCAATATGATAAGGCAAGTGTTTTAATTCTGTCAATAATTCCCGGGAACGCTTCTCATCCACAAGTCCCCGCAATTTTGCAAGCTTCAGCGCCAGCACATATAAAGCAACCAACTGGGCACTATACGCCTTGGTAGTGGCCACGGAGATCTCCGGTCCTGCCCAGGTGTGCATAACGCTGTCTGCTTCTCTTGCAATGGAGCTGCCCACCACATTGACGATTCCCAGGACCCGAATGCCTTTTGCCTTGCACTCCCGTAACGCTGCCAAAGAATCTGCGGTCTCGCCGGACTGGCTGACGATGATCACCAGACTATTTTCTTCCAAGATAGAATCACGATAGCGGAACTCGCTGGCCAGATCTACTTCCACAGGAATTCTTGCCAGCGCTTCGATCACGTACTTACCGGTCATTCCCGCATGGTACGCAGATCCGCAGGCCACGATATGAATCCGACTCACGTTGCGAAGCTCCTCATCTGTCATATTCAATTCCTCTATGACAATATCATCCTCCTTGATTCTGGGAGAAATCGTATCTGTTACTGTCCCTGGCTGTTCATACATTTCTTTCAGCATGAAATGCTCGTAACCGCCTTTCTCTGCGGCATCTGCATCCCAGTCAATGACCACCGCTTCTTTGGTCAGTTCCTCCTCATCCACTGTGTAAAAAGATAAACCATCTCTTTTCAGACGCACTACTTCCTGATTCTCTACATAATATACTGTTCTGGTATACTTTAAAATAGCAGGTACATCTGAAGCAATAAAGCAGCCTTCTTCGTTCCTGCCTACGATCATGGGACTGTCTTTTCGGACTGCATAGATTTCATCCGGATGCTCTGCAAACAGGATCCCAAGCGCATAAGAGCCCTCCACCCGGTGAAGCACCTTGGTAATGGCCTCCAGGGGATTTCCCTTATAATAATAATCCAACATATGGGCCAGCACCTCTGTATCAGTCTCTGACACAAACTCGTACCCTTTATTTATCATTTTCTTTTTCAGTGAGATGTAGTTCTCTATGATACCGTTGTGTACTACAGCAATGGTTCCGGCCGGGTTCAAGTGTGGGTGAGAATTCACATCACAAGGTACACCGTGGGTAGCCCATCTGGTATGACCGATGCCGGAGGTTCCTTTCATAGTCTCACCTGCGTGGGTCAGATTCTCCAACACCTTCAGCCTTCCTGCTGCCTTCTTCACTATGATTTCCTGTCCGTTATAAATGGCCATTCCTGCCGAGTCGTATCCTCTATATTCCAGCTTGGACAATCCGTCCAATACAATAGGTGCTGCCTGCCTGCTTCCTATATATCCCACAATTCCACACATATTCCCTCTCTTCCGGCCTATTTTGCCTCAATCAATATTTTACATTCCTTTTAGATGTCCCCCAACATCAACTCCAAGCGCCTACCTCCAATAATCTTTATTATCAGAAAAAGCAACTACCCAGGAATGTGGCAAGGATTTATAGTGCTTACCCAGCAAATATCCTGCATATTTGCACATTGTCTGTAGGAATAGATAAGGCACCTTACCTATCATACCGTTACGGGCAAGGAAGCCCGCCGTCTGAAGAACCATTTTTTTCCCTTCCGACTCCGATGCTACATTGCCAAACACTTCCCTGTATTCTGCCTGGGACACTCCCAGATCAAAGTTTCGGTGAAACTGCTGCTTATTGGTATAATTGTGAGAATGAATCACACACGCATCGGCCACATAAGCTATTTTTTTACCTGCTTTCATGGCTGTGGCTGCATAGATCATATCTTCATTAAAAATAGTATGACGCACGAATCCGCCTATTTCATCATAAAGATCTCTGCGATATGCAGCACATACATTGGAGCAAAAGAAGGTCTTAATGCCAAGCCGGGGCAGATCCTCCAAGGACTTGACACAAGACTGTTCCGGATAATTAAAGCTTCTTGTATACCGCTCCATGGCACTGCAAGTTATACCCGGCAGTTGCCTTGCGTAAGATGCTGCCACTTCTCCTGTCAACTGCTTTGTAAGGCGTTCTATAAGATAATCGTCTGCGGGCATGGCATCCTGGGTCATCATGATAAAAATATCTGCGTCAGACTTTTTAACACCCTGTCGTCGTGTACGTCCATGGTCAAACTCTCGCTTGGATATGTGGTTTACCTCTACCTTCTTATGTTGCTCCGGAAATCTTACTCCATACACTAATTTTTCAAAATATTTTTGTTCCGTATTCATAAGAATAATTTTATTTGGTGGGATAGTCTGGTTTTCCAGTCGCTCTATCAGGGTAAAAAGCTCTTTCCCCGGTTTATAGGTAGGTATGATCACATCTATTTTCATATTGTCCTCTTTTCTGTGGGCACAGCGACCTACTAAATATCTTTTTATCAGAAAGAGGGAGCATGATGCTCCCCCTATATCTTTATATTATTTGTTGTCACACACCGGCATTTATTTGTTCAGATAACCTGCAGTATCTGATTTGATCTTGTTACTATACTCTTTCACCTTATCAGATACCTTATAATCAGTTTTGTCAAACAGGAATTCATGGAGCCATTGTACATTGGATTCCAAATCCATAGGAATTACACTGCTTCCCTTACTTCCGATGTTACCCGTGGTGCGCATGGAAGCCTCCGGGAATCCGCCCTGGTCTACAATACGGTAATTGGCCACTTCACTCAGATAAGGAAGGATGTCCTTGACTGTAAGGGTTGATACCACATGCTTCATAGCTTCTTCCGCCACCTTTTTAAGTGTATCAAAGTCAGCCTCCTTAATACGCTCTTCGATTGCCATAAGCAGTTCTCTCTGGCTTGCTGCACGGGCAAAGTCATCGCCGGTTCTGTAACGGATACGACAATATGCGGTAGCCTGTAATCCGTTCAGTTTTTGTCTTCCGATTTTTTTCACTTCTTCATAATCATCAATATCAAGAACTTTAGCGATACTATACTGATAGTTGTTGATATGCTTCAGCTCCTGTTCATCTACCTCCAGATATACACCTCCCAGGCCATCTACAATGCCCTTAAGGCCTTCATAACCGATGGCTATGAAGTCATTGATATCCATGTCCAGATTGGCATTCAACATCATGACCGCCTGTTCTCCGCCACCTTTGTGATACGCAGTATTACATTTTATGTAATAATCGTTACCAATATTCAGATAGGTGTCACGGTATACACTCACAAGTTTGATGTCTCCCGTATCCAGATTAATGCTGGCGATCATGGTACTGTCACTTCTGCCGCCCTTCACCAACTCATTTTCATTGTTTGCATCCACACCAAACAAAGCAATATTCCAATAACCTTTCATCACAGGATCTTCCTGAACCTGTGTTGCAATTTCAATTTCCTCAGGCTCTGTAGGCAGTTCTACCACGATAGGGCCCTCTTCACTCTTCTCAAACACCTTAAGCATAAATGCTACCATAACCACCAGTACCACGATCTCGATGGCAAATACAATCATTTTTCTTCTCTTCTTAGCCGCTCTCTGCCTAGCTGCCCTGGCTCTTGCTGCCTGGCTCTGGTTGGTACCGTTCCCTGTACGTCCTGACGCACCGTTTGTCTGATTCGTTGTCATGATTTTAGTTCTCCCTTTCGCGCATTTGATAATTAATATGCGTTTTTGTTAATAAATCCTGTAAAAAAAGTCATAAATATAATTTTTATATCAAATCCTATGGTCCAGTTTTCTATATAGTAAATATCATGATCGATACGCTTACGGATAGAAGTATCTCCTCTGTAACCGTTCACTTGGGCCCAACCGGTCAGTCCCGGACGTACCTGATGCTTTACCATATATCTGGGTATCTCTTCCCTGAACTTCTCTACGAACAGAGGACGTTCCGGTCTGGGACCCACAAGACTCATATCACCTTTTAAAATATTGAACAGCTGTGGCAGTTCATCCAGACTTGTCCGCCTTAAGATCTTGCCTACTGGTGTTACTCTGGGATCATTCTTCACCGTCCAGGCTTTCTTCTCCTCACTGGGCGCCTGCTGCTCCATACTTCGGAATTTATACATATAGAATGGCTTGTTGTGAAGACCTACTCTCTCCTGCTTGAAGATCACCGGCCCCGAACTTGTAAATTTCACCAATAGTGCTGCCAACAAAAGGATCGGGGATGTGATAATGATCCCAAAAAGTGCTCCCACAATATCCATAGCTCGTTTTAACATCATATTCATGGTATTGTTCAAAGGCACACAACGGATATTGATCACCGGAAGCCCCATCAGATCCTCTGTGTACGGATGGGTAGGGATCAGGCTGTTGTAATCGGGTATGAATTTCGTATGCACACCTGACTTCTCACAAATATCTACAATTTTTTCCAGATGCTCGTAGTCCTTTAAAGATAGGGTAATGGCAATTTCATCCATCTTGTTTTCCGGAAGGATATAATCCAGATTACCGATGGCCCCCAACACCTTCACTCCCTTGTACATGGTCCCTCTGGGCACATGGTCATCCAGGATACCACACACTACATAGCCCCACTGGGGATTGTCATTAAGTCTGTTAATATATTCTTCTGCGGATCTGGAATATCCCACCAGCAGTATATGCTTCAGGTTATACCCCTTGCTGCGCATAGTCTGCAGACTCTTGCGAAGCAGGATACGCGAGCAGGCAGTAAGTCCTACATTCAGACAAAAGAAAAGAAACATCATCAGTCGGGAAAAGTTGATCTCACGCATGATCACATATAGTGCAAGGATAAAGATCACCATTCCTATGCCATTGGCCTTAACAATGCCCCATATTTCATAACGCCTGCGCACAGTCCTTTTGGGCGTATATACATTACAGTAGTAGTACAGGACCATGTAAACCGGAACCAGCAGGATCAACACCAGAAAGTAATCAATAGCCGGCAAATCACCCGGCTCCGGACCAGGCTTGGTAATATAAAATTTAATATAATATGCAAGTGTGTAGGAGACTGCGGTGATGATCGCATCCATTATCAAGTGCAGCCTGTTCAGCACCTTTTGATTATCTTTTATCATAAGCATCACCTAATCTTAGTATCTGCGAATATTCTACAATATTATCGGGAAAAGAGCAACTTAATAATTTATGAAGCGAATTCTTAACTCGTCTTAAGAATTTGTTCGAACCAGAACGAACGCAAAGGGGGCACTGCCAGAAGGGGCGCGCCGCCGGCAGGTTGTGGGTTGGGTGGGGTGGAGCAGGGCATGGTTGGGATTCGGTTGCAGTTGCAAGGCTGTAAGAGTTACTAAGAGCCCACAGAGGGTCGGCGGGGAAGTGTTAGAGCACAAACGGCAAAACTCGTCGCGCTTTCAGCGCTCCTCAGACATGTT
>JAFYSG010000159.1 GCA_017559435.1 Lachnospiraceae bacterium | reverse complement strand
TAATAAATTACGACAAAAACCAATATATCTATTATAACAAAATATTCGACAATATACATCCTTTTTTTACAAAATTTGAAAATGTTCAAAAAAAATTCACAGTTATGATAAGTCCCACTACTTTACATCTATTTTGGAAGGATTATCCAACAATTTGCCATCTATATCAAATCTGGAACCATGACAGGGACAATCCCAACTTTTTTCATCGGGATTCCAAGAAAGTTCACAGCCCAAATGCGGACATCTGGCAGAAATCTTATGAAGTTTCCCTTCCTCGTCCCGGTAACAGGCATACCTCTTTCCATCAATGGTAACAATCCCGCCATGACCACAGGCAAGAGATCCGACATCCCTAGAAGGGCGATGAAAGGCTCCTTTAGACAGTCCCTTAACACTCATACCCACATCATGAAGGAAGTTTCCCGCCCCTGCACGCAGATTTATTCTCCGGGGCGAAAAAAGTCTCTTATAAGGATTCCTGTTCCCACATATCTCATCCCTAAGAATCTTGGCCGCGATCATAGAAGAAGTCATACCCCATTTCTGAAACCCCGTGGCAACATAGAGATGTGGCGTGAACAGGGAATATCTACCGATAAAAGGAATTCCGTCGTGAGGCATACAATCCTGGGCAGCCCAGCGAGTCACCTCTTTACTGCCGGGATAAAGCTTCTGTGCCGCTTTTACCAGGGATTCATAGGCAGTACCCTTATCATTCTCGCCGGTCCTACAGGCGCTTCCTCCAAATAACAAATACTCTCCTGCCTGACGAAAAGAGAGACCACCTTTATCAACACCCAGATACATCCCCTGTATGTTATCACATCCCGAAAGCGCCAGCACATAACTTCTCTCCTGATGCAACCGCACAAAGTAAAATCCCGGTACATTGAAAACAGGATAATGTGTTGCCACTACTATGTTATCGGCCGTCATCACTGCATCCTCTGTAATCACCTTATGTCCTCTTACAGCCATCACTTTCGTATGCTCCCATATCTCCAATGAAGAAGCAATATACTGTATAAATTCCAAAGGCGAAAATTTTGCCTGACCACGAAAACACACTGCACCAGCCACCGCAAAAGGCAGTTCTGTTTCCTTTGTAAAGAAAGCATCTATTCCAAGAGAGACGGCAGCCTGCGCCTCTTCTCTGAGCAAATTTTCCTGTTGCAAGGTATATAAATAAGCCGGCGCCTTATCAAACTGACAGTCGATACCCTTGCTTTTAATCAGCAGCTCATATTCCCGGATCGCAGCTTCATTGGCCTGGGCATACAATCTGGCCTTTTTTACACCTACCTTCTTGATCAATTCACTATACTTCAAACCATGCTGGCTGGTTATCTTGGCTGTGGTACGCTCCGTCTGCCCTGACGCGATCCTTCCCGCCTCAAGAACCAATACATTCTTTCCCTGCTCTTTCAGATAATAGGCTGTCAAAAGACCTGCCATACCGGCTCCGATCACAATTACGTCCCTGTGAGTCTCTTTCGAAGCAGGTTCCTGTTGATCGGACAAAATCTCGCCACACTGTTTTCTCCATAACGATTCCATACAAAAAGCCCTCGATTCTTTTACTTACCATTAGTATGTGCTGTTTGGCGAAAAGAATTCGAGGACAAATTTTATTCAAATATAGATTTCTTCACTTAAAGATCTGTATGTTCCTTAATAGCTGATTCAATTCTAGAACGCACCATCGCAGCAAGCTCCACCGTATTCATATCCTGATATTCCTCATACGGAATGGGCTTCAAATAATGAATCTGCAGTGAAACCGGTTTACATCCCTTCTGATCCAGCACTTTAAAACTATCAATCAGCGCAACCGGCAGAATAGGACATTTACTTTTGGTGGCACATTTAAAACTTCCTCCGTGAAATTCCAGCATCTGATTCCCCTTCTTGCTCCTGGTCCCCTCCGGAAAAATCAAATAATTGCGACCTTTCTTCACTTCTTTGATCACATTCAGTATCACTTCCATCGACTGCTTGATATCTTCCCGATCCATAGAAAAAGAATGGGTACACTCCTTGACCTGCTTCAGAAAAGGAATCTCCGCCAGTTCCTTCTTCAGCACCGCAGCCAGAGGTTTGTCACAGCTTGCCGCAATAGCCATGATATCAAATAGTCCCTGGTGATTGGCATACATCAAGAATCCGTTTTCCTTAGGGATATTTTCTTTACCATACACTTTAAGTTCGATATTGCCTGTCTCTACGGCAGTTTTCAAAATATACTGGATATGCCTGTATTTCTCCTCTTCGGGATATTCATCTGTGTGTTTTGCGTAATGACACAATTTCCAGTACGCTCCGGGCACTTTCCAGAAATTTCTAAGTACCATCAATACAATTCGATTCATTACATTCCCTCCAAACCGATGTCCTTTCTTTACATTACAACCCCAACATCTCCTGTACCAGTTCCACGCCTGTACAGATACAATTCTGGCAGGAACAAAGCGGTGTTCCTGTATCCACACCTTTCAATTCTTTGCACACCGTGCTTTTGCATCTTTGCTCAAATGCTGCCATCAGCTGTGCAGATAAACCATATGTCGCCGCCTTTGTTCCGGGTGATTCCAGATTTGCATCACTGTTCTTAAAACCGGCCAGCATCACCGCACCGGATACCGCGCCACAGGTTCCTTCCATGCAGCCCATGCCCAGACCAAATCCTTCTCCGGCTTTAAATAATATCTGCTCATCCACACCAACCTCTTCACAAAAGGCGCAAGCCACAGACTGACAACAATTATACTTTTTATCATGTAACCGAATGGCTAATTCCTTTTTATCCATAATAATATTCCTCACTTATGTTGAATAATGCATCATTTATTATTAGCTTAATCGGAAATACTCTTTTTTAGATCATTAGTAACAACTTGGAACTCTTTAGTGGTTCTTCCTACATTATAGCCTGTATTGTTATTTTTCGCAACAGTAGACTTTATTTCTTTGATACCTCTACAGATTTTAAGGAACTACCCGAGAAATTACAGTTGAAAATAAATATTTTTGTGGTAAAATATAGCCTATGAAAAATTCACTTGCTTACAGTGAAATACAGGAGTACTTATTACATGAATATGATGAGAAACGCAACACAAAAGAAACCTTTTATTACAACCGCTCTCGGAATCGGTTTATTGGCATGCTTATGCTGCATATTATGGGGAAGCGCCACCCCTGCCATCAAAATAGGTTATGAATGGTTCGGCATCGGTGCCGGAGACATTGCATCCCGGATTCTTTTCGCCGGTGTCCGCTTTATTCTGGCCGGTATCCTTGCCGCAATCTTCGGCAGTCTCATTGCCCGCAAACCACTTTTTCCGCAAAAGACCTCCTGGGGAATGGTCTGCAAGCTGGGACTGGTACAAACCGTACTGCAATACATCTTCTTTTACATGGGCCTTGCTTATACCACAGGTGTAAAATCTGCCATCATCAACGGATCCCAGACCTTCATTACCATCGTACTGGCATGTCTGGTCTTCCGCTACGAAAAACTAACCCTACAGAAATTACTTGGCTGTCTGATCGGCTTTGCCGGTGTTGTGGTGATCAATTTTGACCCAAGCGGACTAACCGGAGGCTTTACGCTGCGCGGAGAAGGTGCCATTCTTGTAGCTGCTATTGCCTACGCATTTTCCTCCGCACTGATCAAAAACTACTCCCAAAAAGAAAATCCGGTAGTTTTAAGCGGTTACCAGTTCATCTTCGGCGGCATCATCATGGCAGTGTTCGGCTCCCTAATGGGCGGACAGCTCACCGGCTGGTGCTTCCGCTCTGTACTGCTTTTGCTCTATCTGGCCCTGATATCCTCCGTGGCCTATTCCGTATGGGGGATCTTATTAAAATACAATCCGGTTGGCAAAGTGGCCATCTACTCATTCACCAACCCAATTTTCAGTGTACTTCTCTCCTTTTCATTCTTAGGAGAAACCTCTTCTTTCGGCATAGAACTTATCATCGCACTGGCGCTGGTATGTATCGGTATATGGTTAGTAAATCGGGTGAAGCAATAATACTTCACCCCTTTTTGATTATTCTTATACTTTCCTTTTTAAAACTCTAAATCTGATTTATCAAATTCTCGTAAAATAGGTTTATTTACAACCAAAGTAAAGTAAACCACCTTATGTTCTCCTGTTTTCTTATCCACTAAATATACCGATGAATTGGCAAACCCATCACCGTCTTTTAATTTGCTCGGTACCATGTTAAATGAATAATATTTTTCCAGTTCCACACACGAAATTGGCTTCATTCCTTTGTTTTGTGCACAGACTATCGTACATGCTTTTTTCAAATCTATCATTTCATTAGTTCCTTTCATAAAACAACTCATTTATGTCGTCATTACATGAACGATATAACGAAATTTCTCTTGAACGATACACCTCTTTGGGAGGATTATTTTATAACATCATATATAGTCATAATTTATTCAAATTCAATCTCGTATTCAAGATATCTTCTAGCTTCATTCTGTGCTTCGCTGCTTACAGTGGTATTTCCAGAGAATTTCATTCCCTTTAAAACTGCATCAATCTTTACAGCATCGCTCTCCTTCATTCCAGAAGATGTGCTCATTTTCAGCATAAATTTCTGACGCAAAAGAGGAGCCGTTTCATTAAGGCGCATAGAAACGCGACTTTTAAATAAGAAAAATATTCGTCTACCCTTAGGTGAAGTCAATATTTCACTTCGATATAATCATCTTCTTTTGTTGGGCTAAGAGAACTACCGTCTTATCTAAACCGATATTTTCCTTTTCCATGTCCTGTCACAGGTATAATCACATTACTATTCAGCAATAATTTTATCAACTTAGATGCTCCCGAAGATTTTAGCCCGGTGATATCTTCTACAATCGCCCTTCCAAAATAAACATCCTTTCCACACTTTGAAAATATCTCTACCGCATGTTGTACTGTTTTTTCCGAAATCTTATTAGAAAATGATAGCAATTCATTTCGAATATCCACTTTTGCACTTTCAATATCCACTTTTATGTTTTCAATGTCCACTTCTTTTTCAAACACTCTACTAATATGCATAGTACGATTGTGAAGTTCATTATTTTCATCTAACAACAAATTTCTCAAAAACAATTCTAAATACTCTGTCGTCTCATGAACGCCATTTTTTAAATCATTATAATTTGCCCTAACAAGTGCGTTTCTAAAGAACCATGCATTTTCTGCAAAAATATCGTTTGTTACATCAAATCCCAGGGTTCTTAAATATTTAATGAAAAATACTGCTGTAGTTCTTGTATTTCCCTCTCCAAAAACATGAATTTGCCATAATCTTGATACAAAAATAGCAAGGCGATGAATAATCTCTTCCATAGTCAGATTCTTATAACTAAGCTTCTTCTCCTCTGAAAAATCATATTCAAGTGTTGCTCGAAGTTCTGATGCACTTCCATAAAGAACAGTTGCTCCATCAAGAATCAATCTTCATGCATCAAATTGCCTCTCTCCTGATAAAAATTTATCTATAAGTTCATACGACTCAAAAGACAAATTGTCTCCACATTCGCCGTGTTCGGAAACTGATCCACTGCAACAGCCTTCTCTACCCGATATCCGCCTTCCAGGAACACTTCCAAATCTCTCACCAGACTATCCGGCTTACAAGAAATGTACACAATGCGATCCACTCCATATGCGATGATCTTTGGCAATGCCTTGGGATGAATCCCATCCCTGGGGGGATCTAAAATGATCAGATCCGGCTTCTCTTCCACTTCGTCCAGCACTTTCAGCACATCGCCCGCTATGAATTCACAGTTAGTAAGTCCATTCTGCATAGCATTTCGGCGAGCCGCTTCCACCGCTTCCTCCACGATCTCCACGCCAATCACCTTACCTGCCACCGGTGCCATCAACTGCGCTATGGTTCCGGTACCGCTATACAGGTCAAATACAGTAGGCTTCTTTCCTTCCTTTCCCATGGTTTCCAGATCACCCACGTATTCTCTGGCAGTCTGATACAACACTTCTGCACTGTAGGAATTGGTCTGGAAGAAGGAAAATGTGGAAATACGGAAGGTCAGTCCAAGCAATTCTTCCTCAAAATAGTCACTTCCGTACAAGATATCAGTGCGGTCACTTTTTACCACATCAGCCAGAGAATCATTGGTGATGTGCAAAATTCCTTTAAAAGTTCCACTTAAACTGCCTTCCTGCTCCAGTCTCAGAAGTGCCTGACAAAAGCCCTGAATGACATGCTCTTCCTTGTCCGGTGTAACCTCTGTGCCCCAAGGGTTCTGAGAGGTAGTCACCAGTGCCACCAGAATCTCTCCTGTCTTAGAAGCCTTTCGCACCAACAGATGACGCAAGTACCCCTCATGGCGCAGTCTATGGAAAAACGTCACATTTCTTTGGGCAAAGTAATCTCTCACAGTCTTTAAGATCAAGCGATAGTCACTGTCCACGATTTTACAATCGGTAACTGTCACCACATCATAAAAGCTTCCCCTTTTATGCATGCCAAGGGAAAGAGGACCGTCTTTTACCTCGTCGCCAAAAGAAAACTCCATTTTATTGCGGTATTCTTGATATTTAGGGCTACCCTTAATGCCTTCCCATATCCAGTCTCCCTGACGATCCAATACACTATTAAGAAGCGTCTTTACTTGCTGTTCCTTAATCTTTAACTGTTCTTCGTAGGGAAGTGACAGATAAGTACATCCTCCGCACAATCCAAAATGAGAACACCCATGGTCCATTTCCAGAGGAGATTTCTCTAAGATCTCCACCAGTCTGGCCTCCGCCTTCCCTTTTCTTACTTTATTCACACAAAACCGAATCTTCTGACCGGGCAGGCTGTTCTTTACGATGCAGGTCTCTTCACCTACCCGCACCACGCCTTTATTGGGAAAGTTTACTTTCTCCACAATGCCCTCGTATACCTGTCCTTTTTTCATACAAAAACAGACAGCTGCTTCCATGTCGAGGCAGCTGTCTCCTCCTCTCAATGCATTTTACAGGTGTGCTTACACCTCGTCTTCGAATAAGTCTTCCTCGTCTTCAAACTCATCTTCGAATTCATCATCAAAATTCTCAAGATAATCAGGATTCATGTAATGATAAATGGCATAAGCAATACCAGCCACTGCTGCAACCACGCCAATGATAGCCAGTACCCACACCAACACATTACAGCACTTATCTTCTTTCTCTTTCTTACGCAATAATTCCTTTATTTTTGCAATTTCCATAAAATCCAATTTATTCATATCCACATCATCCTTTCTCTTTATAAATAATTATTCCTACCAATAGAATACCACATCTTTCACAAAAATACTACAGTTAATCTATCTTTTTTAATTTCGCAAAAGAAGCATACATAATCTTCTGTCCCGCCTGATCAAATTGCACTGTAACCTTATAATCTCTACTTTCCTTGTCTATTTTCACAACAGTTCCTTCACCGTACTTAATGTGGCGTACTCTGTCTCCCTCACCGTAATCTATTGCTTGCGGTGCCTGATAAGGCACACCCTTATTAATACCCGCCAGACGATTGAGACTGCCAATACCCTGTGCAATAAAAGGTTTGTCGGCCTTGGCAGTGACCTTAGGCTTCACAATTGCCTTGGGTCTTGGGTCGAAGACGGTATCCTCTATCTTGTGACCATAACCCCCACCATTGCCCATTGTGCTTCCAAATCTGCCCACATTGTCCGAAGACCAACTTCTACGCACAGAATCCAGTTGCCCATCCACCAGTTCCTCCGGTATCTCTCTGACAAAGCGACTGACCGGCTGATACTGTGTCTCTCCCCGTAACATCCTTGCCCGGGCGCAGGTCATCGTCAATTCCTCTTTCGCCCTGGTAATGCCCACATATGCAAGCCGTCTTTCTTCCTCCAGATCTGCATTATCTTCCGAGTTCACGGACATGCTGCTGGGGAACAGTCCATCTTCCATACCTGCCATATATACATACGGGAACTCCAGACCTTTGGCACTGTGCAGTGTCATGAGCATCACTCTGTTACTTCCGCTCTCCACATTATCAATGTCCGCTACCAGTGCGATTTCCTCCAGAAATTCACTTAAAGTAGGCTCATCGTGTGTCTCTTCATAATTGACCGCCTTACTGATCAATTCCTCCACATTGGCAATCCTATCATCCGTGTCTTCCTCATCCAGACTCTTCAGATACTCTTTATAATCAATGACCTCCATTATATCACGGATGAGATCCTCAATGCCATAATACTCAGCCTTACTTCGAAAGGTCCGGATCATGGTCACAAAAGAATCTATTTTCTGGGAAGCTCTTCCGATCCCCGTGATATTGTCAGCATCCCGTAAGGCATCATAAAAGCTGATATCCCGCATTTCGGCATAATCATCCACCTTCTCCATGGTAGACGCACCAATCCCCCGTTTAGGGATATTCAGGATTCGTTTGACTGCCACATCATCCCGGCCATTGTCAATGGTCTTCAGATATGCCAGGATATCTTTAATCTCTCTTCTGGCATAGAAGTTCACACCACCCACCACAGTGTAGGGAATCCCTTCCATGACCATACGTTCCTCAAGCAGTCTGGCCTGGGCATTGGTACGATACAACACAGCACAGTCACCATACTTTCTGCCTTTTTTCACTTTACTGCAGATATCTCTTGCAATGTAATCGGCCTCGTCATAGCCTGTGGCCAACTGTCTGAACCGGATCAGCTCACCTTCTCCTTTTTGGGTCCAAAGTGCCTTATCCTTACGTCCTTTGTTATTGCGGATCACAGTATTGGCGGCATTTAAAATATTCTGGGTAGAACGATAATTCTGCTCCAGTTTGATCACCTTCGCCTCAGGATACACCATTTCATAATCCAATATATTCCTGATGTTGGCTCCGCGGAACTTGTATATGGATTGATCGTCATCTCCCACTACGCACAGATTGCGGTAACGGTCAGAAAGCAGCCGAACCAGCTCAAACTGCGCTGTATTGGTATCCTGATACTCGTCCACTAAAATGTATCGGAAACGCTCTTGATACTGGTTTAATACCTCCGGGCACGCTTTAAACAGCTCCACCGTCTTACAGATCAGATCATCAAAGTCCAGTGCATTGTTTTTCCTTAACACATCCTGATACTCTTTGTAAACAAGGGCAATCTTCTTTTTCTCAAAATCACCCATGGTACGAAGCTGATATTCTGTAGGACTGACCAGTTCATCTTTCAAAGAAGAAATATGACTCATAAAAAACCGTTCTTTGTACTTCTTTGTATCTATGTCAAAACGCTTACAGATATCCTTGATCACTGATTTCTGGTCGTCCGTGTCATATATGGTAAAATTATTGTCATAGCACAGACGGTCAATATGTCTGCGCAGAATTCTCACACAAGTAGAGTGAAAGGTGGCCACCCAGACCTGTTCCGCGCCAAAACCCACGATCTGGTCTACCCTCTCCCGCATCTCCTGAGCTGCTTTATTGGTAAACGTAATGGCCAGGATATTCCAGGCATTGACGCCCATCTCATCAATCAGATAGGCGATCCTGTGCACCAGCACTCTTGTTTTACCGCTTCCGGCACCGGCCAGAAGAAGGAGCGGCCCTTCCGTGGTCAGGACCGCCTCTTTTTGCTCTTTATTCAATGTATCGTATATACTCATAAAACCTCTCTTGATTCCTATTTTACATCACTGTCATCAAAGATGTCTCCGCACTCCGGGCAAAACTTAGGCGGTTTTGTAGGATCTTCCGGTTCCCAGCCACATTTATCACAGCGGTATGCAACTGCTCCCGCAGGCTTTCTGCTACCACACTCCATACAGAACTTACCCTGATTTACCGTACCGCAGCTGCAGGTCCAGCCTGCCACAGCTTGTGTCTGGCCACTGCCGCCTTTACTCTGGCCTGTGGGCATAAAACCCATCTGTGCTGCTGTGGGTGTGGGTTGTCCCTGACCTGCCATCTGATACAGCGTTCCTGCCTGTACACCCCCCGCCTGGGCTGCCATATTCATATTGGCAAATGCCATCATGGGGCCTGTAGCCGTGTTACTTGCTGCCGCCTTCATGGCCTCTGCCTGAGCAGTAGCAAGCGTAGCTGCCGCCATGCCGGGATTGCGAAACACTGCTGTTCTCTGCAAGTCCTTGATCATCTGCTCATCTTCCTCAGAAGCATTCATGCCTCTGATGGTCATGGACACGATCTCGATTCCCCGAAGCTCCTTCCACTTGTCACTAAGCTCCTGATTCAAAAAGTCAGTCAGCTCTGCCGTATGAGCAGGAACCGCACTATAGCGCACTCCCATGGCGGAAATCCTTGCAAATGCAGGCTGCATGGCACTCATCAGCTCTGCCTTCAGCTGGCTTGCCAGCTGTGCTTTTTCATATCTGCCGGACACATTGCCGCATACATTCTTATAGAATAATAAGGGATCACAGATGCGGAAGGAATATTCACCGTTACATCTGATAGAGATATCCACATCCAGTCCGATATTGGCATCCACTACCCGGAAAGGAATGGGCACTGCTGTTCCGAACAGATTACTCATGATCTCTTTTATGTTAAAGTAATAAACTCTCTGGTCTTTACCTGTATTACCGCCAAATGAGAACCGCTTCCCTACCACCTTGAAGGTGTTCATGATTGTCTCTGACAGTTCTCCGCTGAACAAACTGGGCTCTGTGGAATTGTCATATACAAATTCTCCTGCATCAGCACAGAACTCCACGATCTGCCCCTGATCCACGATGATCATACACTGGCCTTCATTGACAGCGATGATAGATCCGTCTGTAATAATGTTGTCACTTCCCTTATTGCTGTTACGGCCACTATTTACTCTCTTCTGGCCTTTTACTACAAGTATGTCATTGGACAGAGAGTCACAATAGAAGTATTCTCTCCATTGATCTGCAAGCATACTGCCGATTGCGTCTTTGGCTGCTTTTATTAATCCCATGCTATTACCTCCTTATGGCTGAATCGATTAAATATATTCTATCAAATTTTTCAAATTCTCTCAACTGATTTCTAAAATATCTTTACAAAACCTTCATTTTACACTAAACTATATATAGGTTGTCCGGTCAATGCATTGTTTTGCATTTAGGTACCGGACATTTTTTTCATAATATCAGTCACAAAAGAGGGATGTATAAAATGGGTAAGAAAGCAACAAAAGCAGCAGACAATATGTATTATCTGGCACGTTCTGAGGCATCAGAAAACAATCCGGATCTGTCCAGCCGAGAGAAAGCGGCTGAAATCATCGGTATTGACCGTACCCGACTTGCCAGAATTGAACTGGACACTATCGCACCGTATCCGGAAGAGGTAAAGGCCATGGCCGCAGCCTACAATACACCGGAGCTTTGTAACTCCTACTGTGCACAAGAATGTCCTCTGGGCAAGGGAACTGTAAAGGAGATCACCATAGATGATTTTGACCGTCTGGCACTGAAGGTGCTGGGTTCCCTGAAGGATATCGACTCCCTCAGGGCTTCTCTGATCGCCATCTCAGAGGACGGCATCATCGAGGTATCAGAACAGGCTACCTTTCAGTCTATTCTGGATTCTCTTGAGAAGATCAGCACCAATGCCAAAGCATTACAGCTGTGGGCATTAAAAAACATCCGTATTAAAAAGGAATAAAGCGTGGCTATTTGCCCGCGGCCTCTTTGGCAAAAACAGTCGTCACCAGATCTTCATAAGGTACTCTCTTTTCAAGTACTTTAGATTCCTCCAGGATATTCTGAAGCAGGGTGAAGGCATCTTCTTCAAAGATCAGATTATCTTTCCAGGTATCCTGATTATAATATCTTGCAACGATGGTGGTCAGGGTCTTAAGATCAGTTTCTTCAAACTGAGGCGCGATCACCTTTGCGATTTCCTCCGGACTATGGGCCTTCACATAATCCATTCCTTTCTGCAACGCATTGGTAAAGGACTGGATCACATCGGGATTGGCGTCGATATAGCTCTTTTTGGCAGAAAAGGCAGTATAGGGCACATAACCAGAATCTTCTCCCAGAGAAGCCACTACATAACCGTCACCTTTTAATTCCAGGGCAGTGGCATGAGGCTCGAATTCTACCGTAAACATTGCCTGCCCGCTTGAGAAAGCAGCCGCAGTAGAACCAAAGTCAATACTCTGGTCAATCTTTACATCAGTGGCAGGGTTAATATGATTCTTTTTCAGGATATACTCAAATACCATCTGAGGCATCCCCCCTGCTCTTCCACCAAGTATCTCTTCACCGATCAGCATATCCCATTTAAAATCTTCGATAGGTTCTCTGGATACCAGGAAATTCCCGGCACGCTGGGTAAGCTGGGCAAAGTTTACCACATAGTCCTTGGTACCACCCACGTAAGTGTATATGGTACTTTCACTTCCCATGAATCCAATATCTGCTTCTCCTGTCAATACGGCAGTCATGGTTTTGTCTGCCCCAAATCCGGTGACCAGCGTTAACCCGATTCCCTCCTCTTCAAAGTACCCTTCCTCGATAGCCACATACATCGGTGCATAAAAAATGGAATGAGCCACTTCATTCAGCGTTACAGCGGTCAATCCATTTCCGGAAGTAGGTTTCTTGGTACAGCCTACCATGGATAACACCAGCACACAAAGTGCCAGCATCATCACAAAATATTTCTTTTTCATAGATACCTCCACTTTTTACATGATAATTTATTATATTGCGGAGGTCAAAAAATGTGCCTGACAGGTAATTACTTGTGTGATTCTTCACTCACAACAATCTCTTGTGCAAATTCATCAATCAATTTCTCAATGATCATTTTCTTCATATACACATCATAGCTAAGCATGCAGATAAAGGCAAATTTCTGCAAAAAATCTTTATCTTCATCAGCCACATCAGCAAAGGTCTGCTCGGAACGCTGAAACTCTTCGATGATCTGCTTTTTCAAAACCTCGATTTGGCCTTTTTCCAAGGAGAATACTTCTTCGTATACCTGCTCTAATTTAAATTCTCCTTCTTTTTGGAAGTATTTCTCTGTAATGGGGCGCAGTAAGGTTTGTATATCGTTGATAGAGAGAATGCCTTTATAATAATAGATGAAGATTAATAAAAGTACATGCTCTTTGGAATATTTCTTTTTGACCGGAGGGGGTAACAGATCATTCTTGGCATAGTTATTGATCATGGTCTTGGTCATCACTTTATCCTGGCCGGGATTACGGGCGAGACTGCGTAATCGGGTGTCAAGGAATGTTGTTACCTGGTCCATGTATAGGTCTATGTTAGGGATATCGGCTGATTTGATGTATTCTAAGTTGTCAAGGCTTTCTAATATGCTGTTTAGCAGGTTTTCTTTATCGATCTTCATGGTTTTGGGGGGTCCTTTTGGGGTGTATGGTTATAGGTTATGGGGGTTTTGGGCAACCCACGGGCAGAACCACAAGAATGCGAAGCATTCTTGCGGTCGCTTCGCTCGCCAAGTGGTTGGGAAAGCATTCGATCGAGCAAGCTCGAGCGGATGCTTTCTCAACTATTTGGCTCTGCCCTGTACATACATTATATAGTATTCAAAACCACATGACAAGCTTTTTCCTCAAAATTACATTAATTTGTTTACTTTCCGCTCATAATGTGTTACAATGTACTTAGTTAACGCTGTAATATTTTACAGCGTAAAAGTGGAATGAGAGGTAGTACCTGTATGAATAAGAAAATTAAAACTAATGCTGTGGATAGTCTGTTTGATGCAATTTTAAGTCTGGAAAACAAGGAAGAATGTTATATTTTTTTTGAGGATCTGTGTACCGTCAATGAGTTGCTGTCCCTTTCCCAGAGATTCGAAGTTGCGGCTATGCTGAAAAGTCGTAAGACTTATCTGGAAATTGCTGAGAAAACCGGTGCTTCCACTGCTACTATCAGCCGTGTGAATCGCTCTCTGAACTATGGAAATGACGGTTATGACCTTGTATTTGGCCGTACCGGCAAATTATCAAATGAATAGGTAATTTAAAACAGGCGTCCTGTATCACTAAGTGACAACAGAACGCCTGTATTTTTTAAAGCCTTTCTCCAAAGCTTTTCTCTAATGCTTCTTTGGCAGTCCTTTTAACAGCTCTGTCGGATGGCTTTACTGACTTAGGAATAACAAGCTTCGTCTTGCCATCAGCAGTTTCCTCATATACAATGCACTTGCCCAATAACACTGCTTTATCATCTATCTCAATGTCCATGGTAGTCACATCACCTGTAACCTTTGCTTTTTCTGTAAGCTCAACCATCTGGGGGGCAACTATATTTCCCTGTACCTCTCCGCCAACAATGACAGCCTCTGCTTCCACATTGCCGCAGATTTTTCCTGTAGCTCCTACGATCAAAGTTCCGGTGACCTTCACATTGCCGCATAATGTTCCGTCTACTCTGGCAGATCCTACTGCTGTAAAATCACCCTGCAGTTTTGATTCCGGTCCCAATATGGAATTTATCCTTACAATAGGCGCTTCCTTTTTACCAAACATTATGACTTCCTCCTTAGTAACTCAGCCACTGATGGACAACATTTCCATAGGATCGATATATGCCCCGTCCTTCATAATCTGATATGCGAATTTTTTATTGTTCGTGTTAATAATGAAAATAGTAGTTCCCTGTGCCACCTCATCCCCCAGTTTTACAGATGTCTCACCCTGATTACGATAAATAGTAATATAACCGTTGCCATGATCTATCCATACATTACGTCCATACCCCGCATCTTCATTGATGGCCGTTACCGTACCTCTTGCAGTAGCCACCACAGTTACACCTGCCGACGCAGTAAATATGCATATAGGATCGCCTTCCTTACTCTCTTCTATCGATGCTGAACCCGTCAATGGATATTCTGTCGGAAGTGCCTGTGCCGCCAGTGTCTCTGCCAAGCCCTGCACTTCTGCTGTCTTCTGATTAACAGTGTCGCTCAATATGTTGATCTTATCGTCCCTGTCCTCTATCTTGGCCTGCAGCTCCTTGATCTGTTCATTCAATGCCTGGATTTCATGCTCCTTATCATCCACCAGAATCTTCTGTTCATCAATCCTGCGGTTAGCCACCTCCCATACATCCTTTTCATAAATGAAACAGCCTACCGCCGCTCCTATCAACACACATCCTACGATGATTATGATCTGCAACAGCCATGGCTTGATCTGAAACTGCTTTGCATCAGCATCCACTGCATCTGATGTAACAATGATTACATGATTTCTCTTTTTATGTTTTTTGCGTTCCACAGAAAAATCACCTCCGTAAATATTTCTCACTACAATAGAATATTTTACCACAGGTAATTCTTCTAAGCAACTCCATCTTAATATTTTTGTAACATTTTCCCAATTAATTTCTGGTTTATTGCAATTTTAGCCGTTTGGGGATGATGTTTTTTATGCATAATTACTATATATCCAATGCCATATCACCTTGCGCAATCCACCCTTTTTTACGCATCAGCTCAGATACTGCCAAAGTAACTGCTGCAGGCAAGATAAAATGCATTACAAGAATCAGCAGCAGAGACTGAAGACTTCCTTTGCCATCAGCCACCATGGAACCGTAAGCAGCAAACTGTCCCACAAAGCCGGCAGAGCCCATACCGGAACCCACAGGGGTGCTGGTCATATGCAAAACAGCAGAAGCAATCGGACCTAAAACAGCACTGGATACAATGGCCGGAATCCAGATGATGGGCTTCTTTACAATATTCGGCACCTGCAGCATAGAGGTTCCAACACCTTGTGCAATAAGACCGCCCATCTTATTCTCACGGTAACTTGCCACTGCGAAACCTACCATATTACAGCAGCAACCGATAGTAGCCGCTCCGGCTGCCAGACCACTGATGCTCATGGATACACCGATGGCCGCAGAACTAATGGGCAATGTCAGGATCATACCCATCAGCACAGATACCACGATCCCTCCAATAATCGGATGTTGCTCTACATTTACATTCACTAACGCACCCAGCCAGCTCATAAATGCCGTAATGGGAGGACCTGCCACAAATCCTACTACAGCACCTGATAAAATGCATAAAAGAGGGGTCACGATAATATCTACTTTTGTCTTGCCTGCCACCAGTTGACCGATCTTAATTGCTGCCAATGCTGCGATAAAAGCGCCCAAAGGCTCTCCCGGCTTTCCAAGAGCAAATGCCTCCATGGACGTAACCAAAGGCCATGCACCGATCATACCCGCAACAGCTGCCGATACATTCACCAAAGGTCCCTGCTTGAACTTACAAGCCACACCCACACCGATACCTGCACCGGTCAATGTCTTGGCTACATTACTGATCGCTGTAAGATAATTTCCTACCGTACCACCAATCAAACCACCAATCTGTGCAATGATCGTACCAATGATCAGCGTGGAAAACAAACCAAGTGCCATGCCACTCAATCCGTCAATAAATATTTCATTTAACCATTTTTTTACGTTCTTCATAATCATTCCTCACGCAACAGTCCAATGCATTAATTAACTATTTTACTTAACATTCACCCGACTCCTGGCCGTAATGATCCAAGGTGCCGGCTCCTGTTTAAAGTTATTCTTGCTTCCCAGCTTGGATATCGCCACCTGAATAGTCTCAATATCCGCAAATCCAAGCGTCTGCAAAGTGTCCGTCATACCTGCCGCCACCTTAAAGTCCAAGGTATATATAACCACATTTATATCCGGGTTTAGCGCAGTCAGGTATGTCAGCTCCTGCTCGGTGCTGGCTGATGCCACCAAAAATACCAGTGACGGAACCGGGCAGCCTTTCATACTTTCCGCATCCACATGGTCAATGATCTTGATATTATGCAGATCAAAATGAGCCATATTATCCTCCAAAGTAGCACGGTCATGACGGCTGTATTCTACAGCGATCACAGAACCCTCCGGAGCCATCAGTGCAGCTTCAATGGCAATACTCTCCCCACTGATCACGCAGATTTCGTCTGTGGGAGCTACCATCATTTTATTCAAGATAATGGCACGTATCTCGCTTCCCACATATTGGATGGAGCCACGCTGGAACATCTCATTACTCAAGCCGATCTTGGCTGTATTTCTCGCATTTGGATTGATGATCAGCATCCCTGCGGAGGCATTAATGCCCCTGTCTATCATATACTTTACCTTCTGATTCAGAATCGGACCGCTTGGATCGGATCCTTCATTGTACCAAACATCACATTCCCCCAGACCGGCATTCCACAAACGATAGAAAATATCATCAATACCGGCATTGGTAAATACCATAGTGGTCTTGTGTGACTCCACAGTAGGAATTACATTTTTATTCTTTTTGGTAATGTCAATTATCTTTACATGTTCCAAATCCAACGTGGTGTTCTGGGCATAATATTGCAACCAAGATATGATCACTTCATTTGTAAAAATCTGCTGTTCCATAATTAGTCTCCTTTGTTATTTAATTCCTGCCTTTATTTTAACACATTTTAGGCTTGAAAGAAACCATTTTGATTTAATTTATAAAGAAATTTGGGTTTTCTTTGTTATACCCAGCTTTGTTCATAACTGCTTTCTCTATAAAAAATAGGCTTCGCCTATTCAACTCCCCTGCCCCTCAATCTTGAGGGGATTAGGGGTTTCTTTTTTTACGTTTTCTGTCATAATAGTCTTATGAGT
>JAFYSG010000158.1 GCA_017559435.1 Lachnospiraceae bacterium | reverse complement strand
TGACTTAAGTATAACATAGAGAGAGGTTCTCGCACTTTTTATTTATTCAGTTGTAACACATGTATTGTAATCCTACAAAAAAAAGTATAAAAAATTCATACCAAATATTGACTTTTGACTTGATTTTTGCGATAATAAATTTGTATGTGGCAAACCTTTGAATTTGATAGACAGGCAGCCAGGTTGTTAAAAATTATCGCCATGCAAAGGACGCATTGTGATAGGAATACATTTTAAGGAGGGCATTATTTTATGTCAACAAAAGCGTATTATCCGATTTCTGAAATTGGAAAAGACAAAGTCGGTTTCAGCACGACTCGTTCCATCATTGAAGCTGCTTTCTACGGTAATAACGTAGTGAAAGTAAACACATTAAGAGAAGCTTATGAGCTTGCTAAAAATTCCCCGGGTACCATCGTTACCGATATGCCTGTATACAAGGCTGAGGAGCAGGGACTTGAGAGAGATTCTAAGGTTCTCTTGTTCAACGACGGTGCAGTTACCGGTCGTTATGCACAGGCTCGTCGTATCAAGGGCGAACCCGGTGTTGACAGCGTTAAGCTGGATAAAGTAGTTCTGGATGCTGTATATGAGACTCGTTGGAAGACCATGTACCATGCAGAAGTTTTCATCGGTCTGGATCCTGAATTCATGGTAAAGGCTCATCTTCTGATTCCCGAAGGAGAAGAGAACATCATGTATAACTGGATGCTGAACTTCCAGTATATGTCCGATGAGTATGTGAGAATGTACGGTGCTTCCAAGCCTGTAGGTGACGGTAATGAAGCAGATATCTATATCTTCTCTGATCCTCAGTGGATCCCTCAGGATCGTCCTGATGTAGATTACAGCTGCTTAAGCGATCCTTTAACCCTGTGCTACTTCGATACCAATGCTAACTGCGCAGCTATCCTTGGTATGAGATACTTTGGTGAACACAAGAAGGGTACTCTGACCATGGCTTGGGCTATCGCTAACAGAAATGGTTATGCATCCTGCCACGGCGGACAGAAAGAGTACTTACTGGCTGACGGCAGCAAGTTCGTTGCTTCCGTATATGGTCTGTCCGGATCAGGTAAGTCTACTCTGACCCATGCAAAGCATAACGGCAAATATGAGATCAAGGTTCTTCATGATGATGCTTTCATCATCAATACCGATACTTGTGCATCCATCGCTCTGGAGCCTTCTTACTTTGATAAGACATCAGACTATCCTACCGGATGTGCTGACAATAAGTTCCTGATGACCGCTCAGAACGTATCCGCTACCCTGGATGAGGATGGCAAGGTTCAGCTTGTTACTGAGGATATCAGAAATGGTAACGGACGTGCGATCAAGTCCAAACTGTGGTCTCCTAACCGCGTAGATAAGATCGATGCTCCTGTAAATGCAATTTTCTGGATCATGAAAGATCCTACCATTCCTCCTGTAGTGAAGCTGAAAGGTGCAGCTTTGGCATCTGTTATGGGTGCTACTCTGGCTACCAAGACTTCTACCGCAGAGCGTGTAGCAGCAGGTACCGATATGAACGCTCTTCGTATCGTTCCTTATGCTAACCCCTTCAGAACCTATCCTCTGGTTAACGACTATGAGAAGTTCAAGAAGCTGGTAGAAGAGAAGAATGTAGATTGCTACATCATCAACACCGGTGACTTCATGGGCAAGAAGGTAAAACCTGCTGATACCCTTGGCGTTCTGGAAGCTATCGTTGAGAAGAGAGCTGAGTTTGCTCAGTGGGGACCTTTCTCTGATATCGAGATCATGGATTGGGAAGGCTTTACTCCTGACCTTAGCGATGCTGATTACGTAGTAGCTTTGAAGAATGCTATGCAGAATCGTGTAGATGCAGTAGAAGGCTTCAACACCAAGAAGGCTGGTTACGATGCTCTTCCTGAGGAAGCTCTTGCTGCTCTTAAGAAGATCGTTGACGAGGCTGCTACTCTGTAAGAAAAAGTTTAGATATGTATATTTTGGAACAGGCTCCTTTCAAGGAGCTTGTTCCGCATAGAGAATAAATATTAGCGCAGAAATGAGGAACGAGATGTACAATATTTTAGTAGGACAATCAGGCGGCCCTACGGCTGTTATCAATGCGTCATTGTATGGTGTGGTACAGGAAGCAATCGAAAATAACAAAGTGGATACTGTTTATGGTATGGTAAATGGCATTGAAGGATTCTTGAAGAATCGTGTGATCAATATGTCAGATTATGCCAAAGATCATGATATCAGCCTGTTAAAGACCACACCGGCGTCATTTTTGGGAAGCTGTCGGTTTAAGCTGCCTGAGAATCTGGAAGATGCAGTTTATCCTGCCATTATGGATAAGTTGAAAGAATATGAAATCAAAGCGTTTTTCTACATCGGTGGAAATGACTCTATGGACACTGTTTCCAAATTAAGCAGATATGCGGCCAAAGTAGGCGAGGATATTTGTTTTGTAGGAGTACCCAAGACCATTGACAATGATTTGATCATGACAGACCATACGCCGGGATTTGGCTCTACTGCCAAATATGTGGCAGCTACTGTCAAAGAAATCGTACTGGATGCCGGTGTATATGAGCATCCTGTAGTGACCATTGTGGAGCTGATGGG
Source organism: Lachnospiraceae bacterium (assembly GCA_017559435.1). Classification (GTDB taxonomy): domain Bacteria; phylum Bacillota; class Clostridia; order Lachnospirales; family Lachnospiraceae; genus Acetatifactor. Next base: position 23,977 of record JAFYSG010000158.1, on the reverse strand, counting down.
CCGCAATGCCGGATGGGTAACAGCAGCCAGTGTACTGGCAAGAACTGACTATGACCGCAATCCTTTACTGGTAATTTTACCGGAAAGCGATTTTGATGTGGATACTTTTGTAAACGATGTAAAAGAAGCATTAAAACAGCAGTCCTCCGTAGTGGTATGTGTATCAGAGGGCATTTCCGACAAAAGCGGCAAATTCATCTGTGAATACGGTGCAGATGCAGGTGTGGATAACTTTGGCCATAAGATGCTTACCGGCTGTGGAAAAGTTTTGGAAGGAATCATCAAGGAGAGAATCGGCTGCAAGTGCCGTTCCATTGAAATCAACCTTCCTCAGAGATGTTCTGCCATACTGGCATCCCAGACCGATATCAAGGAAGCAGAAGGGGCCGGCAGACATGGTGTTCAGGCAGCTCTTTCCTCTCAGACCGGCATCATGATCACCTTTGAGAGAGCAGAGGGTGACTACGCTATTTCCTATGGCACAGAGGATGTGAACAAAATCTGCAACCGGGAGAAGAAATTCCCCGCTGAGTGGATCACTGCTCATGGAACCGACATCGCAGATGCATTTCTGAATTATGTGACACCGCTGATTCAAGGGGAAAGCCCGGTACCTTTTGAAAACGGCATGCCAAAATATTTAAAACCGGCATATAAAGAAATCATTTGATGATTAGAGGGAGAGAATTGATTTGTGTATGAATCGATTCGCTCCCTTTTACATCATGGTTCATATAGTGGTCACTACCAGCGTTTGCGAAATTCTCCCGGAGAGCTTCCCTCCACCTTCTTAAACATCCGCGCAAAATAATTTGCATCTGCCATCCCACATTCCACCGCGATCTTCTCAATTGACAGGTCGCTGAAGCGCAACAGCCTCTTTGCATGGGTAATCCGAATCTGCAACAAATAATGATTGATCGTCAACCCAAACTGCTCCCGAAATAATCTGGTCAGATAAAATTTATTGATAAAAAATTCCTCCGCCAAATGATCCAACGTAATTTTCTCCTGATAATGTAAGTCAAGATAATCCTTAACCACCTGCATATCCCTCTTCAAAGACGGTGCAGGAACCGCCACAGAAGGATTCCAACTTTCTTCCATCAGCAAAGTAAGCAAAGAAGTAAGCTTCTCACAGATTTTCATATCCCTGATATAAATATCCGACACCGCAATCTCATAAATCGCATCCAGTAACCCCTCAAACCTTTCCAAATCCCCTGGTGTAAAACAGGGGCGCCCGCCACGCTCCGCATACTTCTCATAAATACTATTCATATTCGGCCCATAAAAATGCACCCACCTAAGCGTCCATAAATCCTCCGAAGTACTGTGCGAATACCGTTTTCTGCAATCAATAAACACACAATCCCTCTCCTTAATCCCATAAGTTTCCCCATCATACTCCAAAACACCCGACCCTTTCTTCACCATAAAAAAAAGATATGAACTAAGATTCTCCCTTCGATTGGTATGAAGCTTCGTAGCGTACAATTGCCCGGTCTCCTGCAAATGCAGTAAACTGGACTTAGCAAATGAAGATGGGGTGTAAATAATGCGATTACTATTCTCAAAATTCCCTTCAAATAAAGTGGTTTCCATGATTAGTCCTTCCTGCCCACGCCCCCCCTTTTTTTCGGCAATCCTCCCTGTAGTTACCCACCTGTCGCCGGGGGCTACACTAATGAAATCCCCGTAAATGATAATAATTTAGTGGTATATATAAATAAATAGCTAAGCTCTAAAAAACATATCAATTTACATCATAATACATCATAACACAAAAAATGAAAAAGTCAATATAATGCTAATATTTCACAAGATAAACACTTATAAACATATAAATGTTCGTTTACAATAAAGAACATGTAAATATTTATCGTTCATGGATTGCATTAGAGTAGCCCGGGGAGGCAGGTGTTGAAATGGAGGCCCTTGAAAAACGCCGGCACTTGGCGAGGTCAGACGGAAACCTATGGTTTCCGTCTCAAGCCTAGTACCGCTGCGTTTTTCACGGAGCGAGAGCGTGCCGGAATTTCAATACCTGCCTCCCCGGGCGGCCCTAAGTACAATACCCTTGGACGGCAAATAATGAAACGGAGGCTTATATGAAAAAAGCGTTAATTACAGGAATCACAGGCCAGGATGGCTCTTATTTGGCGGAATTTTTGTTAGAGAAGGGATATGAAGTACACGGTATTGTGAGACGTGCTTCGATTTCCAATACGGGACGGATCGATCATTTGCTTGCAAGGAATGCTGTGAAGCTGCATGATGGTGATTTAACGGATGCGTCTTCTTTGATCCGGATTGTGGGTGAGGTACAGCCGGACGAGATTTATAATCTGGCGGCGCAGTCCCATGTGCAGGTATCCTTTGATGTGCCGGAGTATTCGGGGGATGTGGATGCCATTGGGGTGCTTAGGGTGTTGGAGGCGGTAAGGATTCTGGGGCTTACGAAGAAGATCAGGATTTATCAGGCTTCTACCTCGGAATTGTATGGGAAGGTGGAAGAGGTGCCTCAGAGAGAGACCACGACTTTTCATCCCTACAGTCCTTATGCGGTGGCGAAACAGTATGGATTCTGGATCACTAAGGAATATCGGGAAGCTTATGGGATGTTTGCTGTGAATGGGATTTTATTTAATCATGAGTCGGAGAGACGAGGGGAGACATTTGTAACCAGGAAGATCACTTTGGCGGCAGGAAGGATCGCTGAGGGGCTCCAGGATCATCTGGAGTTGGGGAATATGGATTCTCTGCGGGATTGGGGATATGCCAAGGATTATGTGGAATGTATGTGGCTGATGCTGCAGCATGATGTGCCGGAGGATTTTGTGATCGCTACAGGTGTGCAGCATACGGTGAGAGATTTTACAGAGAAGGCTTTTGCAGTGAATGGGATTCGTATTCGCTGGGAAGGGGAAGGGCTTGATGAGAAGGGATATGATGAAGAGAGCGGCAAGATGGTGGTATGTGTGAATCCGGCGTGGTTTCGTCCCACAGACGTGGACAATCTGTGGGGAGATCCTACGAAGGCAAAGACTGTGCTTGGATGGAATCCCCAGAAAACCGGTTATGAGGAGTTGGTACGTATCATGGCTGAGCACGATAGGGGTATGGCAAAGCGTGAGGCTGCATTGTTGAAGGCGACCCAAGAAAAAGAAAAGAAGGATTACAATCATGATGCATAAAGACGCAAAAATTTATGTGGCAGGTCATCGTGGCATGGTGGGCTCTGCAATTGTTCGGGGGCTGAATGCCGGGGGGTATCACAATATTGTGCTAAGAACCCACCAGGAGCTGGATCTGACCAGACAGGAAGCAGTAGAAGCTTTTTTTGCCGAGGAAAAACCGGACTATGTATTTCTGGCGGCAGCTAAGGTAGGTGGTATCATAGCCAATTCAGAGGCGCTTGCTGATTTCATGTATGAAAATATGATCATGGAGATGAATGTGATCCATTCTGCATGGGAAAATCAATGTAATAAACTGCTGTTTCTTGGTTCCTCCTGTATCTATCCCAGAATGGCACCCCAGCCCATGCCGGAAAGTTGTCTGTTGACCTCAGAGCTGGAAAAAACCAACGAGGCCTATGCGCTGGCTAAGATATCAGGACTGAAGTATTGCGAATTCCTGAATAAGCAGTACGGTACTGAGTACATTTCAGCTATGCCCACCAACCTGTACGGACCAAATGACAATTATCATCCAACCCACAGTCATGTGTTGCCTGCATTGATCCGCAGGTTTCATGAAGCGAAAGAGGCCGGTTTAAAGGAAGTGACTTGTTGGGGTACGGGAACTCCTCTTCGTGAGTTTTTGTACGTGGATGATCTGGCAGATGCCTGTATCTTTCTGATGAACTATTATTCGGGGAATGAGACAGTTAATGTGGGAACCGGTAAAGAGCTTACGATCAAAGAACTGACAGAATTGACTGCGAGGGTCATTGGATATGAGGGAGAGATTAAATGGGATACATCCAAGCCTGACGGTACCCCCAGAAAGCTTTTGGATGTGTCAAAGATTGAAAAGCTGGGCTGGAAATATCGTATAGAGCTGGAAGAGGGAATTCGTCTGGCTTATGAGGATTTTTTGAATAATCCGGTGCGGGCAGAGCGTTAGTGGGAGGTATTATGAATATTGTATTATTGTCCGGCGGATCCGGAAAGCGACTTTGGCCGCTGTCAAACGACATCCGTTCCAAACAGTTTATTAAGATTTTTAAAAATACAGAAGGGCAGTATGAATCCATGTTGCAGCGTGTCTACAGCCAGATTCTGAAAGCGGATCCGCAGTCCGATATTACGGTGGCTACCTCCAAGACCCAGGTATCTGCCATTCACAATCAGCTGGGAGATGCAGTGGGTGTGTGCGTAGAGCCTTGCAGAAGAGATACCTTCCCGGCCATTGCACTGGCCACTGCTTATCTTCATGATAGAAAAGGCATATCGGAAGAGGAGTCTGTAGTAGTGTGTCCCGTGGATCCATACGTGGAAGACGACTTCTTTGCAGCGTTAAAAGAGCTGGGAAGGCTTGCAAAAGAAGGCGAGGCAAACCTGGTGCTGATGGGCATAGAGCCTACCTATCCCAGTGAAAAGTACGGCTACATCATTCCTAAAGACACTGCTTTGGTCAGTGGCGTGGAGACTTTTCAGGAAAAGCCGGACGCACAGACCGCCCGGGAATATATCCGTAAAGGCGCCCTGTGGAATGGTGGTGTCTTTGCTTATAAGTTAAAGTATGTATTGGAAAAAGCACATCAGCTCATTGATTTTACAGATTATGACGACCTGTATTCCAAGTACGACACCCTGACCAAAATCAGCTTTGATTACGCGGTAGTGGAAAAGGAAAATGATATCAAAGTTATGCGTTTTCAAGGGCAATGGAAGGATCTGGGTACCTGGAATACTTTGACAGAAGCTATGGAAGAAGGCTGCGTGGGGGATGCTATGTTCAATGACACCTGCGACAATGTCCGTGTAGTCAATGAACTGGATATGCCTATCTTGTGTATGGGGCTGAAAGATATGGTGATCTCCGCAAGCCCCGAAGGTATACTGATATCTGACAAAGAGCAGTCAAGCTACATCAAGCCTTTCGTTGACCGATTGGATCAACAGATCATGTTTGCTGAGAAATCCTGGGGCAGCTTTCGGGTAATCGATGTGGAAGAAGAAAGTCTGACCATCAAAGTAACCTTACAGCCAGGTCACCGTATGCACTACCACAGCCATGAAAGGCGCGACGAGGTCTGGACCATTATATCAGGCAAAGGACGAACCATTGTAGAAGGCATGGAGCAACAGGTAAAAGCAGGAGATGTGATCACCATGGAAGCCGGCTGCCGCCATACTATCATGGCAGATACGGAGCTAAAAGTCATCGAAGTCCAGCTTGGCAAGGAGATCAGTGTTCATGACAAACAAAAATACCCCCTTGAACCATAAACCATTCCTCCTTCGCCCCGTAGGTAAAGACTACCTCTGGGGCGGAAGGCACCTGAAAGATGATTTCGACAAAAACTTGGAATTGACACCCCTTGCAGAGACCTGGGAGTGCTCCACTCATCCGGATGGCCCCAGTGTGGTGGCAAGTGGGGAGTATGAGGGTATGACCTTGACTGAGGTGCTTAGTCTGCATCCGGAATATCTGGGCCAACGATCGACTGGGAGTGGCCAGCTCCCGATCTTGATCAAATTGATCGATGCCAGAGACAATCTTTCCGTACAGGTTCACCCGGATGATACTTATGCAGCCACACAGGAAAATGGCTCCTTAGGTAAGACGGAGATGTGGTATGTGCTGGATGCAGCTCCTAATGCCAACCTGATTTACGGCTTTCACCATGACATGAAGAAAGAGCGGCTATGGGAAAGCTTACAAAACGGCACAGTGGAAAAATATCTGCAGAAAGTACCTGTCCATAAAGATGACGTGTTCTATATTCCGGCCGGAACCGTCCATGCCATCGGTGCCGGTACCCTCATTGCAGAGATACAGCAAAGCTCTAACTTAACGTATCGAATGTACGATTATGACCGCATTGACCGTGAAGGTCATAAACGACCGCTACACTTAGACAAAGCTCTGGATGTGGCAAATCTAAAAGCAAGTACCCATCCCAGACAACCAATGCGCATCTTACGATATACCAGAGGCTGTGCTTCGGAATTTTTATGTCGGTGTAAATATTTTCAGGTGGAACGATTACTGCTTAATACAGAGCAATGCCGGAAAATGGCAGATATCAAATCACCGGTGAATACCTTTCAAGTGCTTTTGTGTATAAGCGGATGTGGAGTGCTCTACGGAGAAGAGACAGCGATCAACTTTTACAAAGGAGACTGCATCTTCCTGCCGGCTGACTCTATACCGATGAAATTGCATGGGAGAGCGCAGATGCTGCGGGTAAACTGTTGAAATGCACTACTAGTATGTAGAACTAATATCAAATAATTTTTTTGAAATAAACAATAATTTCCTGTTGTCAAATGCTTCAAGATTGGCTATAATATACTTAACCTGAGGTGTACGACAACTCCTGTTAATTTTGAACCTACATCTACTTTAAACGGGATTCCTATATTGCCAAGTGGCTGTCAAGCCCTCACTCGTAAGAGGATTGGAAGGGAAGGCAAAAGCTTTGGTTGCGGATTTTACCCACCTGGCGTACGCTAGGAGTCAAAAGGCAGGAACCGGCATCTTGGGGGTATTGAGAGTAGATAAAGCATCATGCAAAGTACAAAAGATTAGAGGAGCAGTCCTTCGGGACTGCTTTTTAACGTATTGTAAATCAAACAGGAGTGGAGTGTATATGGGAAGATTAGGAGCAGATTCTATGAATAGATCCCAGCGGATGCAGATGAAGGCTTTAATTTGTATCTTGGGGATTTTGTTCTTGGTGGTGGTGTTCGTGGCAGGGTTATTGTTTGCGCTGATAGGGTGGGAACTGGTACATGAGCCTGTGGTAAGGAAGAGTGTGAATGTATGGATCATGGAAGTGGAGGAGACGGGAATCCGTGTCTATGAAGAGGGACAGGAGCGTACATATGGGTTTGCGGAAGGGATGGTGGTGCCGGTTGATCATCGAGAGCAGGTGGCAGATGTGACCTTGGTGGATGAACTAGTGTCACAGGTTGTGTGTAAGAGGCATAAAGTAAATGGGAAGGTATTGGCTGTGGATGCAGGCGGAGTGGAACTTCAGGGCATAGGTTATCTGCCTTTTTCAGAGGATTATAGAGGATATCGATTGTATGATATTTTAACAATGTGCGGACCACAGGATGTCGTGATAGGATATGATTTTGCGGATTTTGTGGTGGAAGATGGTAAAATATGTAGTATTTTGCTTGTGAAGGAAGCAGTGATGGAGTACATAAGGGTGCTGATAAAGACAGGGGATTATCAGGCACTTTTGCATGAGACGGTTACTTTTACCTGTGATACGGACTTTGCGGTGGAATATGGTGCTTACGGACAGCGGGTACAGGAGATGCATCATGCTGGAGAAGTGTGCAGTATTAGGGGAGACAGTGTGATGTTTCGTGCAGATAGCAAAACAGAAGGTATTATGGCAACGGCAGAAGGGGCGTCCGGGCGGGTACGCATCGTGCCGGAGGTGTTGACCGGTAAAGTCATTTTGCAGAATGTGAGTAGAAGTCAAGGCACGCCGGCATACAGAGGGACGCTTGAAATTGTAAAGATGGAGGATGGGCTGGCGGTGATCAATGAGGTGCTTTTAGAGGAGTATCTGTACAGTGTGATACCCAGTGAGATGCCTGCTTCTTATCCGAAAGAAGCTCTGAAGGCCCAGGCAATCTGTGCCAGGACGTATGCTTACAGGCATATGCTGCATGCAGGGTTAGCCCGGTACGGCGCACATGTGGATGATAGTACAGGGTATCAGGTGTATAATAATATTGCGGAACATGAGGCGGCAACTACTGCGGTGAAAGAGACCTTCGGCCAGGTATTGTTTGCAGAGGACGGCAGTCCGGCTGAGACGTATTATTATTCTACATCTTGCGGAATCGGCAGCGATGGGGATGTCTGGAATATGGAAACCGGAGGCAGCCCCACTTATCTGAGCCCACAGCCAATCTCACGTTTGACTCAGGGCACGGATAGCGATATCATGTTGGCACAGGTGCTTATGGATGAGGATAAGTTTGCAGAATTTATCCATTCTGAGAATGAGGCGGATTATGAAGCACAGGAGCCCTGGTATCGTTGGAGTTACACGGTGACTGATGTGGACGGAGACATGCTCAGGGATAGGCTATTACAGCGCTACCAGGCAAATCCCCAACGTGTTTTGACGCAAGATAAAGATGGGGCGTTTGTAAGCCGTCCCATCGGTGAATGGAAGGCAGTGAAAGATATCTGTATTGTTTCCCGTGGTCCCGGTGGTGTGGCCAAGGAATTGTTGATTGAGACAGATAAGAATGTATATAAGGTCTTGACGGAGTATAATATCCGGTATGTACTTTGTGATACGATATCGAAGGTACACAGACAGGATGGAAGTCTGGTGAATGCGCCCAGTCTGCTACCAAGTGCTTATTGTGTGGTGGAGCCGTTGGTCGAGGAGGGGTGTGTGACAGGGTATATTATAGTTGGCGGCGGGTATGGTCATGGTGTGGGAATGTCCCAGAATGGCGCCAGGAATATGGCAGAAGAAGGAATGATGGCAGAAGGCATTCTGACGTTTTTTTACCATGGATGCCAAGTAAAAGACATATACGGAACTATATAAGCCATCGAGATGGAGGAATCTGTAAGTGAAAATGATCAATAAACTATATATCATATTGCGGGATTTTGCAAGGGAAATGAAGAGCCAGGATGTCAGTGCTTATGCCTCAAGTACGGCCTTTTTCTTCTTTTTATCCATTGTGCCTATGTTGATCATGATCTGTACGATCATACCTTTCACACCACTGACGGAGGAGAATCTGTTGTTGGCGGTGACAGATCTGACGCCTGATCTGATGGATCCTTTGGTGGCTGACTTGATTTCAGAAGTCTATGACAAGTCCGCAGGTATCTTGTCCATTGCAGCCCTTGCTACGTTGTGGTCTGCAGGAAAAGGCGTGCAGGCGCTGATGCGGGGACTGAATGCCATCTACGATGTAGATGAGCATCGGAATTATTTCGTTCGCAGATTTATTGCTTCCATGTACACTTTGGTCATGCTGCTGGTGGTGATCTTGTCCCTCTTTGTCATGGTATTCGGTAATCAGCTGGTAAACCTAACCCTCCATCGTTTCCCCCAGGTAAGACTGTTCATTGCCTTTTTAATGAATTTCCGATTTCTTGCCGTCTGGCTGGTACTCACCTTGCTTTTTGCTGCCATGTATGCATATGTACCGGATGTAAAGCTTCGTATCAAAGATCAAATTCCAGGCGCTACATTCACCGCCGTATCTTGGAGTATCTTTTCCTGGGGCTTTTCCCTTTATGTCAGCAGAAGTGGATCATACACCATTTACGGCAGCCTCTCCATTATTGTGATCGTGATGATCTGGTTGTATTTTTGTATGTACATTTTGTTGATCGGCGCATATTTGAACAGAACTTATAATAAATAACTGATTTTTTCCAATTTAGGGCTTGACATTTCCCCCGGAACTTACTAAAATAAGATTCAGCAAAATATTCTAAAAGTTATGAAGGTGTCAGTAGAGCATCATTTTCTTACAGAGAGAGGAAGTCATCGGCTGCAAGCTTCCTTAAGTTCAGATGAACGTTCGAATTTCCCACCCGAGCTGCCTAAACGAACCATCGGCATTATGCGATTCAGTAATTCAGGCCGTGAGCGCCCGTTAAGCGTCAATGAAGAGTCTGCCCTTATATTTTTTTATAATATCGGGCAGGAACCTGGGTGGTACCGCGGAAATTTTTTCGTCCCATGTTGTATGATATACAACATGGGACTTTTTAATTTGCGCGCCCAGCGCGCACGCTTATAAAAAAACAAAATTATATAAAAGTCCCCCCCACATTATATTACGTCATTTATTAGCTGGACGCAGCTTCAACTTGCTGCAAGACCAGCCCCGGCGTCACAACACCTGACATGCCGGGGCGCCCCCTTCGCCGCAATTTGAAGCCGCTCCCCAGCCCAAAGAAAGGAACCAAAATGAAAGAGAAATTAGCCAAGATCAGGGAGCAAGCCCTGACACAGATCAAGTCCTGTGACACAACAGAGAAGCTGAATGAAGTAAGAGTCAGTATCCTTGGTAAGAAGGGTGAACTGACCAGTGTACTTAAGTCCATGAAGGATGTGCCTGCCGAGGAGCGCCCCCAGGTAGGACAGTGGGTAAACGAAACCCGTCAGGAGATCGAGAAGGTGCTGGAAGAAGCACGTACTGCCATGGAAGCAGCCATAAGAGAAGTCAGAATGAAGGAAGAGGTGATCGATGTAACCCTCCCTGCCAAGAAAGCCGAGATCGGTCACAGACATCCCAATACCATTGCGCTGGAAGAGGTAGAGCGTATTTTCATCGGCATGGGCTATGAAGTAGTGGAAGGACCTGAAGTGGAGACCGACTATTATAATTTTGAAGCGTTGAATATTCCTGCAGATCATCCGGCAAAGGACGAGCAGGATACTTTCTACGTAAATGGAGATATACTGCTTCGTACCCAGACCTCCGGTGTGCAGGTACATGAAATGGAGAAAGGTAAACTGCCCATCCGCATGATCGCTCCCGGCAGAGTATTCCGTGCAGATGAAGTGGATGCCACCCATTCTCCTTCCTTCCATCAGATTGAAGGTCTGGTGATTGATAAACACGTAACTTTTGCAGATCTGAAAGGTACTCTGGCAGAGTTTGCCAAAGAGTTGTTTGGTGAAGATACCAAGGTAAAATTCAGACCCCATCATTTCCCCTTCACAGAGCCCAGCGCCGAAATGGATGTCAGCTGCTTTAAGTGTGGTGGTAAGGGATGCCGTTTCTGCAAAGGCAGCGGTTGGATTGAGATATTAGGCTGTGGTATGGTGCATCCTCATGTATTGGAGATGAGCAATATCGATCCCAAGGAATATACCGGCTTTGCCTTTGGCGTAGGTCTGGAGCGTATTGCACTTTTGAAATACGAGATAGACGATATGCGCCTGTTATACGAGAACGATGCAAGATTTTTAAAGCAGTTCTAATGAAAGAGAGGATAATAAATCATGAATACAGCATTATCATGGATTAAAGCATATGTTCCGGAGCTTTCCTGTGAGGATCAGGAGTATTGCGACGCAATGACCCTTTCCGGTACAAAAGTAGAAGGTTTTGAAAGATTAGACAAGAACCTGGACAAAATAGTAGTAGGACAGATCGTTTCCATCGAGCCCCATCCCGATGCCACCAAGCTGGTAGTATGTCAGGTGAATGTGGGATCTGAAACCATCCAGATCGTAACAGGTGCCCCCAATGTGCAGGTTGGCCAGAAGGTTCCCGTAGTTCTGGACGGTGGTAAAGTGGCAGGCGGCCATGACGGCGGTCCTTTGCCTGAGGAGGGCATCACCATCAAAGCCGGTAAATTAAGAGGAGTACCTTCCTATGGCATGATGTGCTCTATCGAAGAATTGGGCTCCAACAGAGAGATGTATCCGGAAGCACCGGAAGAAGGCATCTATGTTTTCGAAGATGATGTGGAAGTGGGCGCAGATGCAGTAGAGCTTCTGGGATTTCGCGACACAGTATTTGAATATGAAATCACCAGTAACCGAGTAGATTGTTACAGTGTTCTGGGTATTGCCAGAGAAGCGGCAGCAACCTTCCGTAAGCCTTTTATCCCTCCTGTAGTGAAGGAAACCGGCAACGGTGAGGATGTGAATGATTATGTGAGTGTGGAAGTAAAGGACACAGACCTTTGCACCAGATATTGTGCAAGAGTCTGCAAGAATATCAAGATCGGTCCTTCTCCTAAGTGGATGCAGAGACGTCTGGCGGCCAGTGGTATCCGTCCTATCAATAACCTGGTAGACATCACCAACTATGTGATGGAAGAGTACGGTCAGCCCATGCATGCATTTGATCTTGATCTGGTGGCAGGTCACAAGATCATCGTTCGCCGTGCAATGGATGGAGATGAGTTCCAGACTCTGGATGGTCAGATGAGAAAGCTTGACAGTGAAGTGTTGATGATCTGTGATGCAGAGAAGGAAATCGGTATTGCAGGTATCATGGGTGGTGAAAACAGTAAGATCACAGATGAGGTGAAGACGGTTCTGTTCGAGGCTGCTACCTTTAACGGTCCCAATATCAGAAAGTCCGCCAAGAGAGTGGGACTTCGTACCGATGCTTCCGGAAAATTTGAAAAAGGTCTGGATCCCAGAAATGCCGAAGCTGCCATTAACCGTGCTTGTCAGCTCATCGAGGAGCTTGGCTGTGGTGAAGTGGTAAGCGGCATGGTAGATGTGAAGGTGCCTCTTGCGCCTCTTCGCAGAATTGCTTTTGAGCCGGAAAGAATCAACAGTCTGCTTGGCACAGAGGTAAGTGCTGAGGAAATGTTGGAAATCTTTGCAAGAGAAGATCTGGAATACGATGCAGAGGCTCGTGAACTGATCATTCCTTCTTTCCGTCAGGATCTGGTAGGCTTTGCAGATATTGCTGAGGAGATAGCACGCTTCTACGGTTATGATAAGATTCCTACCACACTGCCAAGCGGTGAGGCTACTGCCGGCAAGCTTTCTTACAAGCTTCGTATCGAGCAGAAGGCCAGAGATATAGCTGAATATTGCGGATTTTCACAGGGAATGTGTTATTCCTTTGAAAGTCCCAAGGTATTTGATAAGCTGTTGATCCCGGCAGATGATAAGCTTCGTCAGACAGTTACCATTTCCAATCCTTTGGGCGAGGATTTCTCCGTGATGAGAACCGTTTCCTTAAACGGTATGCTGACAAGCCTTGCTACCAACTATAACCGTCGTAATAAGAATGTGAAGTTATATGAGCTTGGCAATATTTACCTGCCTAAGGCTGTGCCGGTGACAGAGCTTCCTGAGGAAAGAATGCAGTTTACTCTGGGCTTCTATGGGGATGGGGATTTCTTCACCTTAAAGGGTGTGGTAGAAGAGTTTTTTGAAAGTGTAGGCATGCACAAGAAAGTGGATTATGATCCTCAGGCAGGCAAGACCTTCCTGCATCCCGGTCGTCAGGCGCTGATCGTCTATGAAGGTACTGTTGTAGGATACCTGGGTGAAGTGCATCCGGAAGTATTGGACAATTATGATATCGGAACCAGAGCGTATGTGGCTGTGATCGATATGCCTGCTATGATTCCTTATACCACATTTGACCGTAAGTACACCGGTATTGCCAAGTTCCCTGCTGTCAGCCGTGACATCAGTATGGTGGTGCCTAAGAGTATCATGGTAGGTCAGATCGAGAAGGTGATCGCACAGAGAGGCGGTAAGATTCTGGAGAGTTATTCCCTGTTTGATATTTATGAGGGAAGCCAGATCAAGGAAGGTTATAAGTCTGTGGCGTATTCCATTACTTTCCGTGCCAAGGACAGAACACTTGAGGAGAACGATATCACTGCAGCCATGAAGAAGATTCTCAATGGTCTGGAGCAGATGGGTATTGAACTGAGACAGTAATAAATGGGCATTGCCCGGAACATGTGGTGATACCGGACACCGTGGAGCCTTGGCTTCACGGTGCTCTGTGCGTAAGGTAATGTGTTGAAAGAAAGGAAAGCTATGGAAAGAAAGAATACATGGGAATTATATGACGAGGCAGCACTTGCAGAGTTGGAAACATTGAATGCCAATTATCGGGAATTTCTCGACAATGGTAAGACAGAGCGTGAGTGTATCGATACCATCGTAAATACCATTGAAGCAGCCGGTTATCGTGAACTGGAAGAAGTGATCACTGAGGGCAAAAGGCTGAAAAAAGGTGATAAGGTATATAGTGTCTGGATGAATAAGTCCATCGCCATGTTTCAGATCGGTTCCAAGAATATGGCAGAGGGCATGAACATCCTGGGTGCCCATATTGACAGCCCCAGATTGGATGTAAAGCAGAATCCCCTGTATGAAGATGGGGGCTTTGCTTATCTGGATACCCATTATTATGGTGGTGTAAAGAAATATCAGTGGGTGACGATCCCCCTGGCACTGCACGGTGTGATAGTGAAGAAGGATGGAACCACCATAGAAGTAAATGTTGGTGAAAATGAAGACGATCCTGTATTCTTTGTATCGGATCTGCTGCCCCATCTTGCACAGGAACAGATGGAGAAGAAGGCTTCTGCCCTGATCCCGGGAGAAGCATTGGATATTATCGTCGGAAATAAACCCATATTAGTTGAGACTAAGGTAGAGGATAAAAATGCCGACGGTAAAAAGGAAAAGGTAAAGGAAGCGGTAAAAGCCGGCATTCTGGAGATTTTGAAGGCTCAGTATGAGATCGAGGAAGAGGATTTTATCTCCGCCGAACTGGAAGTAGTACCTGCGGGTAAAGCAAGAGAGGCAGGACTTGACCGCAGCATGATCCTGGCTTATGGTCAGGATGACAGAGTCTGTGCTTATACCTCTATGCAGGCTATGCTGGATAGTAAGGATACGGAGAGAACCATTTGCTGTATTCTTGTGGATAAAGAAGAAATTGGTTCGGTTGGTGCTACCGGTATGCAGTCTAAGTTCTTTGAAAATGCAGTGGCTGAGGTCTTAAATCTGTGTGGAGAGTACAGTGAACTGAATGTGCGCAGATGTCTGGCCCGTTCCTGTATGCTTTCTTCCGATGTGAGCAGTGCCTATGATCCTTCTTTTGCCGGAAGCTTCGATAAGAAGAATGTGGCTTATATGGGTGGCGGTATGGTGCTGAATAAGTTTACCGGAGCCAGAGGAAAGTCCGGTTCCAATGATGCCAACGCAGAGTACCTGGCGCATATCAGGAAGATTTATGAAGAGGCCGGTGTGAATTTCCAGACTGCTGAACTTGGAAGAGTCGATCTGGGGGGTGGCGGAACCATTGCTTATATATTGGCACTGTATGGTATGAATGTGATCGACAGTGGTGTGGCTGTGATGAATATGCATGCACCATGGGAAGCTACCAGCAAGGCAGACGTGTACGAAACCTATAGAGGATACAAGGCTTTTGTGGAAAAAGCAAGTCTTTGAGGATGAAATATGACAGAATTAAAAAAAACAGATTTTTATTTTGACTTACCCCAGGAATTGATCGCTCAGGATCCCCTTGAGGATCGTTCCTCTTCACGGCTTCTGGTACTGAACAAGAATACAGGGGCGGTGTCCCATCATGTATTTAGAGAGATCATAGATTATCTGCGTCCGGGGGATTGTCTGGTGCTGAATAATACCAAGGTAATTCCTGCCAGGCTTTTGGGTGAGAGAGAAGGTACCGGTGCCCATGTGGAGGTGCTTCTGTTAAAACGTAGGGAAGGTGATGTGTGGGAGACCCTGGTTAAGCCGGGTAAGAAATGCAGACCGGGAACAAGACTTGTCTTTGGCGGCGGTATCTTAAAAGCAGAAGTGCTGGAAACAGTGGAGGAGGGTAACCGGCTGATTCATTTCGAGTATGAAGGAATCTGGGAAGAAGTGTTGGACAGGCTGGGAGAGATGCCTCTGCCACCTTATATCACCCACAAACTGCAGGATAAGAATCGTTATCAGACGGTTTATGCCAAATATGAAGGATCGGCGGCTGCGCCTACGGCAGGTCTTCATTTTACACAGGAGTTACTTACTAAGATCGAGGAAAAAGGTGTGAAGATTGCGTATGTGACATTGCATGTGGGTCTGGGAACCTTCCGCCCTGTGAAAGAAGAGAATGTGTTGGAGCATCATATGCATTCGGAGTATTATCAGGTGACAGAAGAAGCGGCTAGACTGATCAATGATACCAAAGCAGCGAAAGGTCGTGTAATCTGTGTGGGTACTACCAGCTGTCGTACTGTGGAAAGTGCGTCGGATGAGAGTGGTGTGGTGCAGGCAGGGTGTGATAATACAGAGATATTTATTTATCCCGGATATCAATTCAAAGTATTGGATGCATTAATTACCAATTTTCACCTGCCGGAATCCACCCTGGTAATGTTGGTGTCTGCCCTTGCAGGAAGAGAACAGGTGCTGAACGCCTATACAGAAGCTGTCCGTGAGAGATATCGCTTCTTTAGCTTTGGGGATGCTATGTTTGTAACCGGAGATGATGGAAAATGTTAATCTGAGGCTAAAAAGGCATAAAAGAAAGACCCTTTAACGGGTCTTTCATTGTTTTCTGTAAATGTGATATCCTTTTTTAAGAAGAACGTTTTCTGCTTTATTTACAGCTTCTTCATCGTAAAATTCTACTCTGAGTACACCGCCTTCAAATTCTCTGTTATGTACGATTCCAATGTTCTTAATACTGATTTGATTCATAGCCATGATTGTTGCAATGGATGCCAGTGCACCGGGTTCATCGGCAATATCCACATTTATGGAGTATGATATTTTGATCGGTCCGCTGGAGGCGCTGATAAAGGAATCTCTGTAGATACGCGCTTCATCAAAGAATTGATAAAGATCGTCTTCTTCGTGGCTTTCTAACTGGCTTTTAATATTTTGCAGAGATGTAATATAATCATCCAACAGGCTCAAAATATTATCCGTATTGGTCAGGCAGATCTGTTGCCACATGGCAGCGGAAGAAGAGGCTATCCTGGTAATATCCTTAAAACCTCCGGCTGCGATCATTTTCATGATGCCTTCCTCAGAATCGCTGTCACGAACCAGATTTACCAGAGAGGAAGCAATCACATGGGGTAGATGGCTTACTGCAGCAGTGACATAATCATGTTGTTCGTAATTCAGTATCAGTGGAATGGCGCCCATTTGCTTGACCAGATCACGGTAGGCATTTACTTTGTCCTGCGATACCTGTGAGGTAGGGGTCAGGATATAGTAGGCATTTTCCAAGAGAATGGCCTTGGAATTCACATAACCCACACGTTCACTGCCGGCCATGGGATGACCGCCGATAAACCGGTCTTCCAGACCAAGCCTGGCAATATGGAGGTGAATATTGGTCTTTACACTGCCCACATCAGTCAGGATGCAGTCCGGTGTAAGATGTGTTATGACCTGTAACAGATTTTCATCATTTTTCTGCACAGGAGCACACAGGAAAAGATAATCACATGGCCGGAAACGTTCATCAATGCAATCACAGATGATATCTGCCACACCGTCATGGAAAGCAGCAGCAAGCGCCTCTTGATTGATATCGTAAGCAATGATAGATACGTTATCGATATGTTCCTTTAAAGCTCTGGCAATAGAGCCTCCGATCAGTCCTAGACCGATAAAACCACAGGTCAATTGTGACATAACATCCTCCTTTAGCAGGAATACTTTCCATGCTGAATCATAGTTACCTTACACACTATAACACTTTAACGTGCGAAAGTCAAGAGGTTTTTTGGTCGAAAAATGTCCGTCAGAGTGGGCGTTTGCCTGTTAAAGGGCCGAAAAGTATTAAAAACGTAAAAAAATAGTGGCAAAAATCAGATTAACACTTGTAAAATGTCTGGAAATTTAGTAGAATAAGGATATGGGAATTTTAGCATCCAATTTAGCTTTGGCAGAATACCCAAAATACAACCAAATTGGAGGAAGACTTATGAATGTTTACACAACTGATAAGATTCGAAACGTAGTATTATTAGGACATGGCGGAGCAGGTAAGACCAGCCTGGCAGAAGCTTTTGCATACCTTTCCGGAATTACATCCAGAATGGGCAAAGTGTCCGATGGAAATACAGTCAGCGATTACAGCAAGGAAGAACAGAAGAGACAGTTCTCCATCAGTACCTCCGTGATCCCCATTGAATGGGAAGGCTATAAGATCAACATTCTTGATACACCCGGTTATTTTGACTTTGTGGGTGAAGTGGAAGAGGCTGTCAGCGCAGCCGGTGCGGCGATTATCGTGGTGAACGGTAAGTCCGGTATTGAAGTAGGTACACAGAAGGCATGGGAGCTTTGTGAGAAGTATAAACTGCCCAGGATCATCTACGTATCCAATATGGACGTTGATAATGCATCCTTCCGTCAGGTGGTGGAAGATATGACCAATCTGTACGGCAAGAAGATGGCACCGTTCCATCTGCCGATTCGTGAGAATGAGAAATTTGTAGGATATGTTAATGTGATTGCAGAGACAGGTAACAGATGGCAGGGCAAGGAAGTAGTTCCTTGTGAGATTCCCGCTTATTCCCTGGCCAATTTGCATCTTTGCCGTGATACTTTGATGGAAGCAGTAGCTGAGACCAGTGAAGAGTTCATGGAGAGATATTTTGGTGGTGAGATTTTCTCAGAAGCTGAGATCCGTGCTGCACTTCGCACCAATGTATGTGATGGAAGCATCGTGCCTATGACCATGGGTTCCAATGTGCTGTGCCAGGGTATGTATACACTGCTTGATGATATTATCAAGTATCTGCCCAGCCCTGAGAACCGTGAAGTGGCCGGTATCAATATGAAGACCAATGAGATTTACCATGCAGATTATAATTTCTCTAAAGCAAAGTCTGCATATATCTGGAAGACCATCGTGGATCCTTTCATCGGTAAGTATTCCCTGATCAAGGTGAACTCCGGAGTACTTAAGTCTGATGATATGATCTACAATGTAGACCGTGATATCGAGGAGAAGGTTGGTAAGCTGTATGTCCTTCAGGGCAATAAGCCCATTGAAGTTCCGGAGCTCCATGCAGGTGATATTGGTGCTTTGGCGAAGCTTACTGCGGCTCGTACCGGTAACAGCCTTTCTACCAAGGCAACCACGATCAAATTCGGTAAGTTTGAAATTTCTACTCCTTATACATATAAGCGTTACATTCCTAAGAATAAGGGCGACGTAGATAAGATCTCACAGGCACTGCAAAAGATCACCCATGAAGATCAGACCGTTAAGGTGGTGAATGATGCAGAAAACAGACAGATGCTTCTGTACGGTATGGGTGATCAGCACCTGGATATCGTAGCAAGTAAGCTGTTAAATGAATATAAAGTAGAAGTAGAACTGACCCAGCCTAAGATTGCTTATAAAGAAACTATCAAGAAGACTTCTGATGTAGAATATAAGTATAAGAAGCAGAGTGGCGGACATGGTCAGTACGGTCATGTTAAGATGCGTTTTGCTCCTTCCGGCGATCTGGAGACTGCTTATGAATTTGCTCAGGAAGTAGTAGGCGGTGCAGTTCCTAAGAACTTCTTCCCTGCCGTGGAAAAGGGCTTGCAGGATTCTGTTGTGAAGGGACCTATGGCTGCTTATCCTGTAGTGGGTGTTAAGGCTGTTCTGTACGATGGTTCTTACCATCCAGTAGATTCTTCTGAAATGGCATTTAAGATGGCAACTACTCAGGCATTTAAGAAAGGCTTCATGGAAGCAGGTCCTATCCTGTTAGAGCCTATCGCATCCTTGAAGGTTACCGTGCCTGATGCTTATACCGGCGATGTAATGGGTGATCTGAACAAGCGCCGTGGCCGCGTGCTTGGTATGAATCCTGCTTCCGCTGGCAAGACCGTGATCGAAGCTGATATTCCTATGAGCGGATTGTATGGTTATTGTACAGACCTGCGCTCCATGACCGGCGGACGTGGTGATTATGCTTACGAGTTCGCACGTTATGAGCAGGCTCCCAGTGATGTACAGGAGAAGGAAGTGGCTGCAAGAGCTGCAAGTGTGGCTGAAAACAATGCAGAGGACTAAGTTTCTTAAGTTTGAGAGGTAGATTATATGTAAAATTTGGAGATACTGTGCTTAACGGCACAGTATCTTTTTGGAAAGGTGATGTATGAAATGAGTGAACAGAAGAATCCCTTAGGGGAGGGCAGTGTAGGGAAACTTTTGTGGAAGCTTTCTCTGCCTGCTATCATAGCCCAGATGGTGAATCTCCTTTACAATATGGTGGACAGGATCTATATTGGTCATATTCCGGAAATCGGTGATCTGGCACTGACCGGATTGGGATTGTGTTTTCCAATCATTATGATCGTCATGGCTTTTGCCAATCTGATCGGCGGAGGCGGAGCCCCGCGGGTTGCAATTTTCATGGGCAGAGGAGAAAAGGAAGAAGGGGAGCGTATTATCGGAAGCAGTGTGGCCACACTGGTCGTGATAGCTCTTGTTATCACAGTTTCTCTGGAACTTGCGGGTGAAAGTGTGCTCAGACTTTTTGGGGCAAGTGATCAGACCTTGCCATATGCGCTTAATTATATGCGTGTGTATGTGATCGGAACAGTATGTGTCATGATGTCGCTGGGGCTGAATCCATATATTACCACCCAGGGCTTTTCCAAAGATGCCATGAAGACAGTGATCATCGGTGCTGTTGCTAATATTATTCTAGACCCGATTTTCATTTTCGGACTGGATATGGGAGTACAGGGTGCGGCTCTGGCAACGATTATATCCCAGGGAATATCAGCTGTATGGGTGCTGCGGTTCCTGACAGGTAAGAAGACTTTATTGAGAGTCAAGAAAGAATACCTTAAGATTGATCCGAAAGTAATCCTTCCGGTAATGGCACTGGGGGTCTCCCCCTTTATTATGAGTGCCACAGAGAGTGCCATCAATATCGCTTTTAATATGTCACTGTCTGAATACGGCGGTGATGTGGCAGTGGGAGCGATGACCATCTTAAGCAGTATCATGTCGCTGCAAATGATGCCGGTACAAGGCATTTCACAGGGGGCGCAGCCTATTATCAGTTATAATTACGGGGCATCCAATATGGACAGAGTGTGTAAGACCTACCGACTGTTGTTGATATGTTGTCTTAGTTATACTTTTGTTTTCTGGCTTGCTGTTCAGCTGTTTCCGGGGACCTTTGTCAGTATCTTTAATAAATCTCCTGAGCTTCTTGAGACCACTACATGGGCTCTCAGGATATATATGGCTGTATCAGGTCTGTTTGGCATTCAGATGGCCGTACAGCAGACGTTTGTTTCACTGGGACAGGCAAAGCTTTCGCTTTTCATTGCCTGCCTGAGAAAAATTATATTGCTGATACCTTTAATCTTTATCTTACCCAACTTCTTTGCAGACAAAGTGTTTGCGGTGTTTCTGGCAGAACCGGTGGCGGATTTTGTGTCCGTTTGTGTGGCAGGGATGTTGTTCTTGTTAAATATCAAAAAGATTCTGGCTAAGAAGGCAAAAAGAAGAAAATATTAGTTGACAGATGCCTCCAAAAGGGCTAAAATGGTTACAGTTTCGTAAAGTAATATAGCAAAGCTTTGATAAGGAAAAGTAAGGATCCCATGTTTTCAGAGAGCTGCCGGTTGGTGTGAGGCGGTATCGTAAGATTCTGAACTGGCCTTGGAGCATCTGCGGGGAACGTATCTGTGCCTGTTTCGCATAGTTACAAGTAGTTGCAGGCGGGTTCTCCCGTTACAGAGAGTTAAAGTGCACAGATTGTTTTCGGTAGAATTTAGTCTGTGAAGTAGAGTGGTACCACGGAAATTGCAAGCCCTTTCGTCTCTATATGCGAAAGGGCTTATATTTTTGTTGCGCCTGCTGTAATGCTGTAACAGTTTGTTGCGTGCATTGGCAAATGATGATATTAATCAGAAAGGAATATGATGGTAAATCATGGAAAGAGTTTACAATCCAAAAGAAATTGAAAAAAAATGGCAGACCTATTGGTCGGAAAATGAGACCTTTAAGACAGATGTGTGGGATTTTAGTAAGCCCAAATATTATGCGCTGGATATGTTCCCTTACCCTTCAGGAGTAGGTCTGCATGCAGGACATCCGGAAGGATATACTGCAACTGATATTATGTCCCGTATGAAACGTATGCAGGGCTATAATGTATTGCATCCCATGGGATATGATTCCTTTGGTCTTCCGGCAGAGCAGTACGCTGTCAGCACCGGTAATCATCCCAATGGTTTTACACAGACCAATATTGATACCTTCTCTGCTCAGCTGAAAGAGTTAGGTTTTGACTATGACTGGAGCAAAATGATCGCTACCAGTGATCCTTCCTTTTATAAATGGACCCAGTGGATCTTCAAACAGCTGTATCTGGATGGCTATGCCAAATATGTAGATATGCCCGTGAACTGGTGTGAGGAGCTGGGAACCGTTCTTTCCAATGACGAGGTTATTGATGGCAAATCTGAGCGTGGCGGTTATCCTGTTATCCGTAAGAACATGAAGCAGTGGGTGATCAATCAGCCTGCTTTTGCAGAAAAATTGCTGGAAGGCTTAGAGGAAATCGATTGGCCCGAGTCTACCAAGGATATTCAGAGACATTGGATCGGTAAGTCCGAAGGTGTTGAGGTAGAATTCCAGATCGTAGGCGGAGGTAAGTTCTCCATTTATACTACCTGTATCGAGACCATCTACGGTATTACTTTCATGGTACTGGCTCCGGATGGACAGATCGTAAAGGATCTGATGGACAGAGTACAGAATCCTGAAGAGGTTCAGGCATATATCGATGAGACCTTGAAGAAAAATGATATGGATCGTACCGAACTGAACAAGACGAAATCCGGCTGCATCCTGAAAGGTCTCTATGCCATCAATCCCGTAAACGGCAAGGAAGTACCCCTCTTTATCGGTGACTTTGTTCTGGCAAGTTACGGAACAGGTGCCGTTATGGCAGTTCCTTCTCATGACCAGCGAGACTTTGAATATGCTATCGCACACAATATCCCCATGATCCAGGTAATTGAAGGTGGAGATGTGAGTGAAAAGGCATTTGAGAAGGGAGAATACCTCGGTAAGGGCTGCAAGTTAATGAATTCAGAAGAATTTACCGGCCTTACCGTGGAAGAGGCAAAGGAAGCCATCACTTCCAAGCTGGAAGCCCAGGGGGTTGCTCACAGAACAGTAAATTATCATTTCCGTGACTGGATCTTTGCAAGACAGCGTTACTGGGGTGAGCCCGTTCCTGTGGTTCACAAAGAAGACGGACAGATTCATGTGTTGGATGATGAGGAGTTGCCTCTGATCCTTCCCGAACTGGAGGATTATAAGGGTAAGAACGGCAAAGCACCTCTGGAAAATGCAGTTGAGTGGAAACAGTACGACAAGAATGGTATTAAGGGTGTGCGTGAGACCTCTACCATGCCCGGAAGTGCCGGTTCCAGCTGGTATTTCATGAGATATATCGATCCTGATAATCAGGAGGAATTTGCCAATCAGGAGCTGTTAAAGCACTGGCTGCCAGTTGACCTTTACATTGGTGGTCCTGAGCATGCAGTAGGCCATCTGATGTATTCCAGAATCTGGAATCGTTTTCTTTACGATAAAGGATTGTCTCCTGTGAAAGAGCCCTTCCAGAAGCTGGTTCATCAGGGCATGATCCTTGGCTCCAATGGCATCAAGATGGGTAAGCGTTTCCCTGAATTTGTGATTAATCCCAGTGATGTGGTGAATGATTTCGGCGCTGATACTCTAAGATTGTATGAAATGTTTATGGGTCCTTTGGAGGTTTCAAAACCTTGGAGTAATCAGGGCGTGGAAGGAGCCAGAAGATTTATTAACAGAGTATGGGCCTTCTTTACCAATGATGACAATATCACCGCAGAGAACGATAATGCCCTGACCAAAATATACCACCAGACTGTGAAAAAGGTCACAGATGATTTTGAACAGCTTGGTTTCAATACGGCCATCAGCCAGATGATGATCTTCATGAATGCAGCCTACAAGGCCGGTAAGTGTCCGAAGGAATATGCAGAGGGCTTTGTTAAGATGTTTTCCTGCATCTGTCCTCATGCCGGTGAGGAGATCTGGCAGATCCTTGGTCATGATCATACCATTGCATACGAACAGTGGCCGGTTTATGATGAGGAAGTGCTGAAAGAAAAGTCTATCGTTATCGGTATTCAGGTAAATGGTAAGGTGAAGGGAACTGTGGAAGTGGGAGTGGATGAGGAGAGTGATTCTGCCATTCAGAAGGCTAAAGAAGTACCCGCTGTACAAGCTGCCAT
>JAFYSG010000157.1 GCA_017559435.1 Lachnospiraceae bacterium | reverse complement strand
GATTTTCCTGGGAGAATATGCTTCTGAGCCCTTGGGAGACTATTTTGCAGGCCCCAACCATATCCTGCCCACCAATGGCACAGCCAAATTCTTCTCACCGGTAAACGTAGATGACTTTATCAAGAAAACAAGCATCATCTCTTATTCCAGAGAAGCTTTGGAGCAGGTACATAAGGAGATTGAGCTCTTTGCAGAGAGTGAAGGCTTGACAGCTCATGCCAATAGTATTAAAGTAAGATTTGAGGACTGAACCCGAGACTCGCGGGAAAAAGCCCAGCCTGGCAACCGGAACAAAAATTAGTGCGAACCTCGCACATGGACAAGTGCAGAAATGAGGATCATTTATGGAACGTATAGCTGAAATAAAAAGAACTACAAAAGAAACAGATATCAACATCCAACTTACCTTAGACGGAAGTGGAGCAGCCCACATCGATACCGGAATCGGTTTCTTTGATCATATGCTGGAAGGCTTTGCAAGACATGGCTTCTTTGACCTTACCTGTACGGTAAAAGGAGATTTTCATGTGGACGGACATCACACAGTTGAAGACGCCGGCATCGTACTTGGGCAGGCCATTAAAGACGCCATCGGCGACAAGAAAGGCATCTGCAGATATGGCTCCTTCATCCTGCCTATGGATGATGCACTGGCATTGTGTGCAGTGGATCTGTGCGGAAGACCCTATTTTGTCTTTGATTGTGAGTTCCCTTCTGAGAAAGTGGGAGAGCTGGATACAGAGCTTGTGAGAGAATTCTTCTATGCAGTGTCCTATAGCGCCGGCATGAATCTGCATATCCGTATGCTGTCCGGACACAACTCACACCACATGATAGAGGCAATGTTTAAGGCATTTGCCAAGGCACTGGATCAAGCCACCGGCATGGACCCTCGTGTGTCAGGTGTCCTTAGTACCAAAGGAACCTTATAAGAAAGGAATCAACATATATGAACAGGAAATTTGTCCCCTGTATTTATCTTTATCGCGGTCTTGCCGTACGCAGCATGACAGATCTCAGCATCATAGATACAGATCCCGTGAGACTGGCAAGATATTACAGTGAAAATAATGCAGATGAAATCATCGTATTTGATCTGTCGGAGGTAGCAGCTTCCGAACAAACTGCTGAAGGTATCTGTACAGATGATTACAACGCAGAAACTGAACAAAAGAGTCCGGACGCCCTGCACGATGAAGCCCTCGATCTGATGAAGGAAATCTGCGCCTCAGTGGAAGTGGATGTGATCGGTGCCGGTAACGTAAAGCGTATGGAGGATATCAAGAAAATCCTTTACACCGGTTGTAAGAAAGCCGTGCTTGACTATGAAAAGTCCTCCAATATCGCCATTACCCGGGAAGTGTCCCAGAAATTCGGCAAAGATAAGATTCTGGTATCCTACGATGATGTTGCCACACTTTCAGAAAATAAAGAATCTGTAGAGCAGTATGCGTCCGCCATTCTCCTGATGAATCCTCACCAGATCCGCGAGACAATGGCACTTACAAAACTGCCTCTGTATATACAGATCAGCCAAGTAGCGCTGAATAAACTTTTAGAGATTCTTTCCTATGAGACCATATGTGCCGTCACCGGCAATATGGTGAATGATAATGTAAAAGAAATCTTGTCTGTCAAAGACCTGTGTCAGGAAAACGGCATCCCCGTAGAGCGTCTGACTCCGGCCTTTACATGGTCACAGTTTAAATTAAACAGTGATGGTATGGTTCCTGTGATCGTACAGGATTACAAGACCCAGGAAGTGCTGATGATGGCTTATATGAACGAAGAAGCTTACGAAGCCACCCTGAAAACCGGCAAAATGACTTATTACAGCAGAAGCCGCCAGGCGCTTTGGCTAAAAGGAGAGACCAGCGGTCATTATCAGTATGTAAAATCTTTGTCAGCAGACTGCGACATGGATACTATTCTGGCTAAGGTATCTCAAGTAGGTGTGGCCTGCCACACAGGTGCAAAGAACTGTTTCTTCAACCATATCGTACAAAAAAATTACGAAGAAGTTTCCAATCCTCTGATGGTATTTGAAGAAGTGTTTAATGTGATCAAAGACCGTAAAATTCATCCCAAGGAGGGTTCTTATACCAACTATCTGTTTGACAAAGGTATTGATAAGATCTTAAAGAAGCTGGGAGAAGAGGCGACCGAGATCGTGATCGCTGCCAAGAATCCCAATGCCAATGAGATTAAATATGAGATCAGTGATTTCCTGTATCATATGATGGTGCTTATGGCAGAAAAGGACGTGACCTGGGAAGAGATCACTACGGAACTTGCAAATCGTTAACTATCTGAGGCATAGTTTTGGCTATGCCTCTTTTGCAGCCATTTACACTGACTGCATTGGTCATTTTTGACCACAAAAGTCAACAAGCTGTATTGATATATAATTTAAAAATTTGACGGAGATATTTATGATCGGTTTAGGTACAATTATTAACACAGTTGCGGTCATCCTCGGGGGAATGTTGGGGATATTATTAAAAAACGGAGTGAAAAAGCGTTTTGAAAAAATATTGATGCAGGCAAATGGCCTGGCTGTAATATTTATCGGCATCAGCGGTGCACTGAAATATATGTTGGTTGTTGGAGATAACAGCATTTCCACCCGGGGAACGATGTTAATGATCTTCAGTCTG
This sequence comes from Lachnospiraceae bacterium, assembly GCA_017559435.1. GTDB lineage: Bacteria > Bacillota > Clostridia > Lachnospirales > Lachnospiraceae > Acetatifactor. The sequence goes on along the minus strand of JAFYSG010000157.1, from coordinate 2,478 downwards.
GTGATCGGTTCTTTGATCGGAGAGTGGATCAACATTGAGGAAAAAATGGAGGTCATTGGTGAGAAATTGAAATCCGCAGTAAAGATAAAGAATGATAATCGATTTGTGGATGGATTTGTCACCACTTCCCTGATCATCTGCATCGGCGCCATGGCAATCGTAGGTCCCATGCAGGATGGTCTTACGGGCGACAGTTCTATGCTGGTTGCCAAGTCTTTACTAGACTTTGTGATCGTTGCGATTTTAACTGCCACTTACGGTATTGGTGCTGCTTTTTCCGCAATCCCTATTTTTGTATATCAGGGCAGTATTACACTGATTGCTGCGTTATTCGGTTCTGTGATAAGCGATGTTTTGATTTCGGAACTTTCTTTTGTGGGAAGTACCTTAGTGTTCTGCGTAGGAGTTAATCTGGTACGGGAGAAAACGTTCCGCGTGGCGAATATGCTGCCGGCACTGTTCGTGCCTATAATTGTGGAATTATGGAGATTGATTGGATAAATTATAACAATCAGCAGCAGAACGTTGATCCGATATCAGAAAACACCCCAAAGGTTCTACTTACAAAAGATTCTTGCATATGATTATGATAAGAACAAATATACAGGTACATAATGGCTAATATTTCAGTAGAACAAAAATTAACCATGTTAAATCAGCTTCGCTCCCGGTATGACAATAACCAGGCAGACTTATTACGCAGGGAGCAGATTTTGTATGGGCGCATGTCGCCGGTTCAATCAGCCGATGTTGGCATCAACTGGTCCACAGAAAATGAGGTTTGTGCCGATACGCTTTCCGTGCGGGGAACCTTTCGGCTTCGCCTGCTAATTGCGGCTGTTTTGGCCGTATTACTGATTTTATCCGACCAAAAAGGAAAGGATTTTCTGGGTGTCAGCACTTCGCAGATTTATACTATGATAGAGGAAGATTATATGACACAAATGGAGGAAATTTTGAATGACGCCAAAGAAACAAAGCAGCATATCACATCATCATGATCGTACCGGAAGCATTGTATTCATTGCTTTATTTGCGGTTCTGATGTCTGTGTGCGCGTGGATATCTATTCCTACCACAGTGCCGTTTACCATGCAGACCTTTGCTGTTTTCCTCGCCTTGAATGTTCTTGGCAGTAAGAAAGGAACCGTATCTATCTGCATTTATCTATTGTTAGGGACCATGGGGATTCCGGTATTTTCAAGCGGAACAACAGGTCTTGGTGTCTTGCTTGGAACAAATGGCGGTTATATGATAAGCTGGATCTTTGCAGGTCTGGTCATGGGTATTCTGGAAAAGCTCATGGGCAGAAAGCTTTGGGCGCAGGCAGTTTCCATGTTAACTGGCTTGGTGGTTTGTTATGTATTTGGCACAGCATGGTTCATGCTGGTATATGCCGGTGCCGAAGGAAACATGGGGTTGTGGGCTGCACTAAGCTTGTGCGTGTTCCCCTTTATCTTGCCGGATCTGATCAAATTAGGATTGGTCTTATGGATCAGCAAACGCCTTAAAAGGCTCCGAGTAATTGGAACGTAAATGTATTTCTTTGTCAATAGCTAATCCCAGACCAGCACCGCCGGTATCGGAGGTGCTGGCTTTGTTTATAAGTCAACTTATCTGTAGTTTTTTGAGTTTTTTGTAACAAAAAGTAGTTTTGGGTGTATAATGGATGTAAAGAAAACAAGCCAAGGGAGGAACAGATCATGCTGGAAGCATTTTACAGAGATAATTACCGCATTGTCTATGGATATCTGTTTTCTCTTTGTGCTGATCCTTCTCTGGCGGAAGAATTGACGGCAGAAACTTTCTACAAGGCAATCTTACATATTGATCGATATGATCCACAATATAAGGCCTCCACCTGGCTCTGTACCATTGGAAAAAATCTGTTTTTGAATGAATGCCGACGAAAGAAGCGGTTTGTTAGCTTCAGCGAAGCCACCTGCATCGCCACACCATCTGCAGAATCCATTCATCTGCAAAAAGAGGAAGCAGAACGTATCCTGGAAACACTGAACCGTTTTTCGTCGAAACACAAACAAGTATTTATTATGCGCCTGCAGGGCATGTGTTTTCGTGATATCGGTCTTGCCCTGAATCAAAGTGAAAACTGGGCAAGAGTAACTTATTTCAGAACCAAAAGCCAGATCAGGGCAGAATTGGAGGATAAATGATGCATTGTAATACGATTCAAGACTTGCTGCCGCTGTATGCAGACGGCCTGACTTCTCAAGAGAGCAACTTACTGATCGAAGAACATATACAAGTTTGTGAAGAATGCAAAGGTATGTTGGAACAGATGTGCGCCTCCATGGAGACTACACCTGTTGATGAGGAATTTGAACATGTGATCAAAGCCATTCATAAGCGCAAAAAGAGAAACCGGGTGATCGCACTTTTGGTTTGTGTACTGCCTGTTTTGGCTGCATTAATCGGTTATTGGACTTATAGAGAGACCCATTTCAGACAGTACGAACT
>JAFYSG010000156.1 GCA_017559435.1 Lachnospiraceae bacterium | reverse complement strand
TGATTCCCAGACGTGGCGCAGAGGTGGCGCAGATCACAGAGAAAAGTATGAATGATGTGCTGGAGGTCAGAAGGGCGCTGGATACATTGTGCGTAGAGCTTGCCTGTGAGCGTATCAGTGAGGAAGAGATAAAGAACCTGAAAGCTGCTTGCGATTATTTTGAAAGGGCAGTGCGGGGGAAAGATGCTAAGAAAATCGCTCAGGCGGATGTGGAGCTTCACGATATTATCCTGAAGGCCACCGGCAACGATCGTTTGATTCAACTGGTAAACAATCTGTCGGAGCAGATGTATCGTTATCGTTATGAGTATATCAAAGATTCCTCCCAGCATGGCCGTCTGATCGAAGAGCACAGGGTCATCTATGAAAGTATTGTAAAGAGGGATAAAGCCACTGCCACGCAGGCGGCAAGGGTGCATATCGATAATCAGGAGAAGGCCATTATCAGGCAGATTCAGATGGATCGCAGCAGGCGTGTATAGAATATAAGAATCAGGCAATAATTACCATAAAAACACTAATGGAGTTATTGTGTGATGAAAACAAATAAGTTTTGGAACAGTATGAAAACCGGGCTTTTGATCAGTATGGCAGCAGGCTGGTGGGGGTTTCTCTATCCGCAGCTGACTTTAAATGCAGATACCTATCGGGTCGTTTCAGAGGATGGCCGGGCGGTTTCTTGTGAGGAAGCAGATTCGGAAGTGGATGGTACTGTGATGTATATAGAAATGTTGAATGCGGACAGAAGCCGGCTTCGTTTTCGGTGCAGATTTGTGGAAGAGATTATGGAGTATCTGGAGCGCGTTCTGTAATTGCAAAAGGAGCAGTTAACCTATGAATCAGGATATCATATCAGATATAACTAAGGCGCCTATAGGAGTGTTTGATTCCGGTGTGGGGGGCTTGACTGTGGTCAGAGAGATCATGAGGCAGATTCCCAATGAATCTATCTGTTACTTTGGAGATACGGCCAGGGTGCCTTATGGCAGCAAGACAAAAGAGACGGTGACAAAATTCTCCAGACAGATCGTGAGGTTTTTGAAGACACATCAGGTCAAGACTATCGTGATAGCCTGTAATACTGCCAGTGCTTATGCATTGGATGAGTTGGAGAAAGAGATCGACATACCGATTATCGGTGTAGTCAGGCCCGGAGCCAAGGTGGCAGCCGAGGTTACGAAAAACGGTAAGATTGGTGTCATAGCCACGGAAGCTACCATCGGTAGTCAGATTTATAATCGGTACATACAGGATATCAACAATAATGTGACCATATACGGCAAGGCTTGTCCTTTGTTTGTACCGCTAGTGGAAGAAGGATTGTGGCAGGATCCGGTGACAGACGAGATCGCCAAGCGTTATCTTTCGGAGCTGATCGATATCGGTATTGATACGTTGATCATGGGATGTACCCATTATCCCCTGATCCGTTCCACCATCAGCCGAGTGATTGGGGAAGAGGTAACTTTGGTGAATCCGGCGTATGAAACAGCTCTGGAACTGAAGGCTATGTTACAAGAAAGAGGGCTGCTTAATCAGGAAGCACCCAAGCTTGGGTCCAATCAATATCAGTTTTATGTAAGCGATGCTGCCGGCAAATTCAAGCAGTTTGCCAATTCTATCATTAAATACGGGATATTGTCTGCAAAAACAGTGAATATAGAGGATTATTAATATGACAAAGGAAGTGTTACTGGCAATTAAAGGGCTGCAGTTTGACGGAACTTCAGAGGATACGGAGATTGAGACGGTGACTGCAGCACATTATTATAAGAAGAATAACAGCCATTACGTAATTTACGAAGAAGCCTGTGAGGGCTTTGAAGAAACTACCAAAAATGTGATCAAGTTTAAAGAAAATTCTCTTGATCTGATGAAGAAGGGCTTGGTAAATGTACATATGATTTTTGAAGAAAACAAAAAGAATATGGCCAATTATGCCACCCCTTTCGGAGATATCCTGATAGGCATTGACGCCAGAAAGATACATATGCAGGAAATTGGGGATCAGATTCATGTAGACGTGGATTATGCTCTGGAGATCAATTATGAGCATTTGGCAGATTGTCGTATTACAATGAACATCCAGCCTAAGAGAGAAGAAATACAAGTATAACAGAAGGAAAAAGAGAAAGGTGCTGTCGTGGACAACACCTTTTTTCAAAATATGGATCTTATTTTAGGGGCTTAGCGCCTGCCTTTTCCTGGGCAGCTTCCAAGGCACGCTTGAAGAAACCTTTCTTTTTAGCGGGAGCCTTTTCAATCTTGCCGTGGAGTCCCTTAACGTCAAGAACATAGATGCCGCTGACTACGGCTTTAACTTCTTTCTTGACAGGTACGGATTCGAAGATCTTCTCGTCGCAGATCAGACACATGATCTGAGGGCCGACTTTGGCTTTGATGATGGGCAATTTGGAACGGCGCATCATCTTCGGTGTCTGGTCGATCACCGCCTGAGGCAGACCGGAATCCTTCAGACGCATGCGCTTCTTGTCGATGATCAGCATGGCGACGGTCTGCTTGTTGGCCTCCATCATCTCCTGCTGCTGGGCCTGCTTCTTTTGTGCCTTCTTGCCTAAGAAGTATAATACAACGACGCCGATGATAAGTAAAACTAATATGCAAATTAAAACAATAGTCCCTGTGCTCATGGGAAATCCTCCTAACATATCTCTTGCCAGTCTATTGTATCATTGATTTGCATTTAAAGCAATAAAACATTTGTAAACTTTATAAGGTTTTTTTTCAAAATTTATGGTATAATTACCTTATTGTAGGTAGAGAACGGCCGAATGGCCAACCATACCATGATTGTGAAGCATTCATGATATACTGAATATAAGAGGTAAAAAAGGGAGAAGGAAGCGGGAGGATTCAGATGGATAATGTGTTAGAGATGATACAGACGGTTGGTGATTTCCTGTTTCGGCATATGATGCTGTGGAATCTGTTGTTTGCCATTGCTATCGTATTTTTTGAGAGAAGAGAGCCGAAAAGTGTGTGGGCCTGGCTGCTTTTGTTATATTTTGTGCCGATTCTGGGTTTTATCTTTTACTTGCTTGTGGGAATCGATATGCGAAAGCGGAAAATGTTCCGGATCAAGGAAGTGGAGGATCATATCAGTGAGGCTATCCGACAACAGGAGCATCAGTTAAAAAGCCGGCATTGGGAGGATTTGGATGCCAATATAGCCGGCTTTTCGGATCTGGTGATGTTTAATCTGGAAAATTGCGGGGCCATGCTGACAGACTCCAATGATGTAGATATTTTGGTGGATGGCAATGTGAAGTTTGACACCTTGATCGAAGATCTGAAGCAGGCAAAGAGCTTTATTCACATGCAATATTATATCATCAGAGATGATGTGTTGTTTCACCGGATCAAAGAGGTATTGGAACAGAAGGTAAAGGAAGGGGTAGAAGTCAGGGTACTTTTTGACGCCATGGGCTGTCGGTCAGTAGGTCATGGGTATTGGAAGAAGCTGAATGAGCATGGGATTTTGACAGCAGAGTTCTTTCCGGCACTTTTCAGAAGGCTTCATCTGCGTATCAATTATCGTAACCATCGTAAGATCGTGGTGATAGATAATAAGGTGGCTTATGTGGGCGGTTTTAATGTGGGTAAGGAATACATCGGACTGGACGACAAATTCGGTTATTGGAGAGATACCCATCTGCGGATCAAAGGAAATGCAGTGCTTGGGCTGCAGCTTCGTTTTTTGCTGGATTGGAATTATGCGGCCAGGGAAAATCTGTTTTCTGAGAGTAAGTATTTTACCGGGATAGAACCGGGAACAAGGGATCATTGTGAGATTCAGATTATTAGCAGCGGACCGGATAACAGTCTGGAGCAGATCAGAGATAATTATATGCGCCTGATTCACAAGGCGCAAAAGAGTATTTATATACAGACACCATATTTTATACCGGATGAATCGGTGCTTGAGGCACTCCTTATGGCGGCAAGGTCGGGGATCGAAGTGAATATCATGATTCCCTGTAAGCCGGATCATCCCTTTGTGTATTGGGCCACCTATTCTTACATAGGGGACATGGTCATGGCGGGAGCCAAGTGCTATACTTATGATAATGGATTTTTGCATAGCAAGGGATTGATCGTGGATGACAAGGTGCTTTGTTTCGGTACGGCTAATATGGATATCAGGAGCTTTGCTTTGAATTTTGAGGTCAATGCGGTGGTGTATGATGAGCGCAAGGCAAGAGAGATGGTGGGGATCTTTAAAGAGGATTTGAAACATTGTACCAGGATTACAAGAGATCTTTATGCACGCAGGAAGCTGATCATACGGGTGAAGGAGCAGGTGTGCCGATTGATGTCACCGCTGCTGTAGATTGTAGGTGAGTGACGTTCAGCCCGCGCCCATTCGCGGCACAGCAAAGCTGTGCCTTATCGCACCTTCGGGCTTTCCGCTGCTTCGCAGCTACTTTTGGCTCATATTCGGGCGCTCCCTCAGAGGCGATACACGGAAGAAAATTCGTGCGAGCACGATTTTCATCCGCATATCGTCTCTGGCTGAACTGTTGTCACAAATTTTACAACAAAATTGATATAGGGGCTTTTAAAAGGGGGAAATTTGTGGTATAAATATAAGTGTGCCCTTTTCATAAGGGTAAGTTTTGTATGCAGTTTTGCAGCGAAAGAAAGTTGTGAAAAGTACGTAAAGTAAGGAGAAATATATTCATGAAGAAAAGATTGGTTATTGGTCTGGCAGTTACACTTGTGATGGGGGTGCTTTCAGGCTGTGGTAAAGAAGGTGTCGGCAATAATGGTGCAGAAAATAGCGCAGGATCTACACAGGTAAATGAGCAGATACAAAACCGTGTGAATGTGTCGGATCTTAAGGTTGAGGATTATGTGACTCTGGGAGAGTATAATAATCTTGCTGTGTCGGTGGTTGCGCAGGAGACGATCACAGATGAGCAGGTGGATGCTCAGGCTCTTGCCATTTATCAGAATTATTCTACAAAGGAAAATGGCGGTGTGACCGATCGTGCTGTAGCCATAGGTGATACAGTGATCATAGATTATGTGGGGAAGAAAGACGGTGTGGCATTTGAAGGCGGTACGGCTCAGGGTGCTGATCTGACTATTGGTTCAGGACAGTTTATTGATGGATTTGAAGATGGGCTAATCGGTGTAAAGCCCGGTGAGACAGTGGATCTGAATCTGACTTTTCCGGAGAACTATGGTAGTACGGAGTTGGCCGGTGCCAAGGTCGTGTTTACGGTTACAGTGCATTTTATTCTTCCTACCGAGATGAAGGATGAGGTAGTTGCAGGCTTTGGTTTTGAAGAATTTCAGAATGTGAAAGAGCTGAAGCAGTATTGCAGGATGGGACTGGAGGAAAATGCGAAGTATACTTATGAACAGAATCTGATGATGACGGTAATTTCCGTGTTGGCTGATAATAGTACTTTTGGAGAGCTTCCGAAAGATCTGTTAGCACAATATACAGAGTCTATCAAGGCTGATCTGTCAGCTAACGCTGCCGTGTATGGTGTGGATGGAGCCACCTTTGTTTATTATTTTTACAATGTTGATTATGACACATTTGTGACAGAGAATGCACAGAATTCTACAAAGATGATTCTGGCGGCGCAGGCGCTTGCTGAAAAGGAAGGACTGATTCTCAAAGAGGAAGAGTTGAATCAAAGATTGGAGCAGCTGGCACTGGATAATGGTTGGGAATCTTTAGGGCAACTTTTAGGTCGGTTTGATAAGGAAGAATTGAGAGAAAGCCTGATGTATGAAGATGTGGTAGCTTTCCTGCTCAAGACAGCACAGGTAACATACCGGTAAGCATAACAGGCAATTGTTTGATACAAAAGAGATATACAAATATATAATAAAAGTGGAATGCCCTGTGGGGCAGAACGGAGGAAATAATGGATTTGACAGATATCAAAGACTTATATAGGGAGAGAGAGAAGTACATCGGTAAGGAAGTGACCGTAGGAGGCTGGGTGAGAAGCAATCGCGACTCTAAGAATTTTGGATTTATCGTGATCAATGATGGTACCTTCTTTGAGCCTCTGCAGGTGGTATATAGTGACAAACTGGAGAATTTTGCAGAGCTGTGCAAGATGAATGTAGGTGCAGCCCTGGTGATCCGCGGTATTATCGTGGAGACACCCCAGGCCAAGCAGCCTTTTGAGATGCAGGCGGAGGAAGTGTTTGTGGAAGGTCTTTCAGGCGCTGATTATCCTTTGCAGAAGAAGAGACATTCCTTTGAATACTTGAGAACCATCTCACATCTGCGTCCCAGGACCAACACGTTCCAGGCTGTGTTCCGTGTGCGTTCTTTGATCGCCTATGCGATTCATACTTTCTTTATGGAGAGAGGATTTGTATATGTGCATACGCCGCTGATCACCGGAAGTGACTGTGAAGGTGCCGGCGAGATGTTCCAGGTGACCACCATGGATCTGAACAATATTCCTAAGACGGCAGACGGTGCGGTAGATTTCAGTCAGGATTTCTTTGGCAAACCCACGAACCTGACTGTAAGCGGACAGCTGAACGTAGAGACTTATGCCTTTGCATTTAAGAATGTATATACCTTTGGACCTACCTTCAGAGCGGAGAATTCCAATACTACCAGACATGCAGCTGAGTTCTGGATGATTGAGCCGGAGATGGCTTTTGCAGACTTAAAAGATGATATGTTACTGGCTGAGAGTATGCTGAAATTTGTGATCCGCTATGTACTTGAGAATGCACCGGAGGAGATGAACTTCTTTAACCAGTTTGTGGATAAGGGGCTGATCGAGAGACTGAACCATGTGGTGAACTCTGATTTTGGTCATGTGACTTATACAGAGGCCATCAAGATTCTGGAACAGCACAATGATGAATTTGATTATAAAGTATTCTGGGGTTGTGATCTGCAGACAGAGCATGAGAGATATCTGACAGAGAAAGAATTCAAGCGTCCTGTATTTGTAACGGATTATCCGAAGGAGATCAAGGCATTCTATATGAAACTGAATGAGGATGGCAAGACCGTTGCTGCCATGGACTGTCTGGTACCCGGTATCGGTGAGATCATCGGCGGCAGTCAGCGTGAGGATAAGTTGGAAGTTCTGGAGCAGAGAATGGAAGAGATGGGTCTTAGAAAAGAAGATTATGACTTCTACTTGGATCTTAGAAGATACGGTTCCGTGCGTCATGCAGGCTTTGGCCTGGGCTTTGAGCGCTGCGTTATGTACCTGACCGGTATGGGCAACATCCGTGATGTGATCCCATTCCCTCGTACTGTAAATAATTGCGAGTTATAGTAACAGCTCAGCCAGAAAAGGCGATTTGGAGAATGAGCCTAGGCTGAATGTCAATGTCAAATTATAAAGAAAGGTGTGGTATTCAACTGTTATGAGCAAATTTCAAGTAAGAACATCCGGTAAAAAAGGAAAAACCTTACACAGAGTAGTGGCAGCAGTTCTTTCAGCAGTCGTATTAAGTACGGTGCCGGGGGATGTGATGACAGTGGAAGCCACATCCATCTCTGCGCTCCAGAATCAGATCAACAAGGATCAGCAGAATCTGAACAATATCAATAATCATCTGTCAGAGCTGGCTGACGAGCAGGATCTGGTAGAAGAAATGATCGCTGACCTGAATTCTGAAATTCTTAATATGCTGACCAGTATCAGCCTGAAAGAAGAAGAAATTGCTTCGAAGGAGCAGGATATCATCAATAAACAGGTGGAGATCGATCAGATGCAGTTGGAGTACGAAGCTGCCAAGGATCGGGAAGAAGAGCAGTATCAGTCTATGCGATCCAGAATCCGCCTGATGTATGAGAATAACAGCTTGTCTATGTTTGCCCGTATTCTGGAGAGCACGGGACTCAGTGGCCTCATCAATGCGGCAGACTACATAGAGAAGATTTATAAAGTAGACAATGACCTGTTGAATGAATATGAAACTACCAAGAATCATGTTCATGACTTGTGGGATCAGTTGGTATTGGAAAAACAACAGTTGGAAAATGATAAGGCACAGTTGGAAAGCGACAGGGCCTATCTGCAGACGCTGAAGGTGGAGTTGGATGGCAAGCTTGCCCAAAAGAAGCAAGAGTCCGCCAATTATGAGGCTGAGATTAAAAAGTATCAGCAGCAGGCCGAAGCAGCCAAAAAGAAGATTCAAGAGGAGCAGAAAACCTTAAAGAAGCTGCAGGAAGAGCAAAAGAAACAACAGCAGCAGGCTGAAGCAGCCAATGGTAATTATACCGATACAGGATATATCGCTTGGATTGATGGATCCTCAGGCAGTGATCTTGGTAAAAAGATAGCAAAGTATGCCTGCCAGTTCATCGGCAATCCTTATGTGTATGGCGGAACCAGCCTGACTAACGGTGCGGACTGTTCCGGTTTTGTATATCGGATTTATGGAAATTTTGGTTATTCTATTCCAAGAACCTCCTATGAGCAGCGCAGTGCCGGTTCATCAGTGCCTTACGATGAAGCGCAGCCCGGAGATTTGATCTGTTACGATGGACATGTGGGAATGTACATCGGCGGCGGCAAGATCGTGCACGCCAGTAGCGCTAAGACAGGTATTAAAGTAAGTAATGCTACTTATCGCCCCATCCTTGCTGTCAGAAGAATTATATAATATTGATATGTAATGACAGGGTTAAAAATGAACAAATATAATGTACTGAAGAAATATTTTGGGTATGATTCCTTCCGCCCGGGGCAGGAGACTATGATAGACGCCATCCTGCAAGGAAGGGATGCGCTGGGAATCATGCCTACGGGAGCAGGAAAATCCATCTGTTATCAAGTACCTGCCCTTTTGCTCCCGGGGATCACGTTGGTGATCTCTCCGCTCATATCTCTTATGATGGATCAGGTAAAAGCACTGAATCAGGCGGGAATTCATGCAGCTTTTATCAATAGCTCCCTGACGGAAAGTCAGATTAATAAAGCACTACTATATGCATCTCAAGGCAGATATAAAATTATCTACGTTGCACCTGAACGTCTGGAAACAGAAAGCTTCCGGTTTTTTGCTTCTAAAGCACAGATCTCCATGGTTACAGTGGATGAAGCCCATTGTATCTCTCAGTGGGGCCAGGACTTCCGGCCCAGTTACCTGAAAATTGTACGTTTCATAGAATCTTTACCAAGGCACCCAATTGTCAGTGCTTTTACAGCTACTGCCACCAGAGAAGTGAAGGAAGACATTATCTGTGTGCTGGGACTTAGAGAACCCCAAGTTTTGGTGACAGGCTTTAACCGTGAAAACCTGTATTTTGAAGTGCGCCATGTCCGCAATAAGGAGGAGCCGCTGCTTCAATATGTGAGTTCCAGGCCCGGTGACAGCGGTATCATCTACTGCGCTACCCGCAAAAATGTGGAAGCGGTCTGCACATTTTTAGAAGATATGGGAGTGGACGCCACAAGATACCATGCGGGATTAAGTGCAGATGAACGAAGGCGTAATCAGGAGGATTTTATCTACGATGTGAAACCGGTGATGGTAGCCACCAATGCCTTTGGAATGGGCATTGACAAATCCAACGTGCGCTATGTCATTCATTACAACATGCCCCAAAGTCTGGAAAACTACTACCAGGAAGCCGGCAGAGCAGGTCGTGACGGCGAACCCTCCGAATGCCTCATATTTTATTCTCCGCAAGATGTAGTTATGGACCAGTTCCTGATAGAAAATGGCAAAGACAGCCAGGAAATGGATCCCCGGATCAGAGAGATGGTGCTGGAGAGAGACAGAGAACGCCTGAAAAAGATGACCTACTACTGCATTACCAACGATTGCCTGCGAGATTATATCCTGCGCTACTTTGGAGAATACGGCAATACCTGCTGCGGAAATTGCTCCAATTGTCAGACCCGGTTTGAAACCGTAGATATCACAGACATTGCCAAAACTATCATTGAGTGCGTGCAGACCAGTCGCCAAAGATATGGTATCAACGTAATCCTGGACACCGTCCACGGCGCAAACACCGCTAAAATACGTGATTACCGCATGAACCAAAATCCCTGTTACGCTCACCTGGCCAAAGTAAAAACCCATAAGCTCCGAAACATCATGAACTACCTCCTGCTGGAAAACTACTTGGCCACCACCAATGACGAGTACGCAACCCTAAGACTCACGGAAACTTCCATGAAAGTTCTTGCTGACGATATATCCGTAACCATGAAAATGCCCAAAGACCCAGACCCCGCCACCGAAGGTCAGTCCTCCGATAATACTTCTGCCAAAGCAACCGCCAAATCCGGCAAGACTGCCAAGTTCCGCAGGAAAACCTTCGAAAGCTCCAACGGAACTGATGCAAAATCCCACAGCCTGGCAGAACTGGACAACCAGGGCAGAGCCCTCTTTGAGCAACTTAGATCACTCCGCATGGAAATCGCCAAAGAAGAAAAAGTGCCGCCCTATATCGTTTTCTCCGATAAGACTTTGGTGCAGATGTGTTTTGTACGGCCGCAAAATAAGGAACAAATGATGGGCGTATCCGGGGTTGGCGAATTCAAGTTCGACAAGTATGGGGAACGATTTTTGCAATGTATACGAGGCTTGGTATAGGGGGCGGTGCGAGTGCCGCCC
>JAFYSG010000155.1 GCA_017559435.1 Lachnospiraceae bacterium | reverse complement strand
TAAAGTATCCATGGCTGGCTCCACCTGGGTTACAAGTGTAATAAATGCGCTTGGGGAAGCCATTGACACCACGCACACAGGCTGTTATCTTCTTGATCCACATCTCCTGCAGCTGTGTAGCCTCATCCAAAAAGACAATGTCATATTCAGCACCCTGATACTGGTATAAGTCCTTATCATTGTTGCAGTAGCCAAATTTGATGGTGCTGCCATTGGCAAAAGTAAATACCTTCTTGTTTTCTGTATATTTAGCAATGCCAAAAAGCTCTGTACGCAAGAATTCAATGTGGTTATTTACCAGCTCCGGGAATGTCCGGCGAACAATAAGAATCTTAATGCCGGCATAATTCAGTGCCAGCAGCTTGGCCTTGGTTCTAACGCTCCAGCTCTTGCCACCACCACGGGCACCACCAAAGCCAATGTGCATGGTATCCGCAGTCAAAAACAGCTTTTGCTTATCAGAAGGAGGATCAATTCTAAGTGTAGGCACCTATCCCACCTCCTACTTGCTGTATTCCATAAGGTCACCACCAATAATGACCTGAATAGGCTCTTTGTTGTCGCTCTCTTTATCCGCCATCTTCTGTAGATTGGCAATCCTTGCCCTCTGCTCCTGCTCATCCAATGCAGATTTAATGCTCTGGATCTCCTTCAGGTCTTTAACCGCAGCCGTCAATGCCCGGAGTCCCTTTGTATCCAGTGGCTCGTCAGCGTCAACCATGGATTCGATCTTATTCAGCAGCTTATCTGCAACTCTATGAATTCTCGCCGCTCTGTTGGCCTCCTGCTGGCTGATTTTCTCAACTGTTTTTGCAAAAGTGCTGTCCAAATGCTGTCTGCGAAGCTCTACCCATTTTTCCTCCTTGCCCACATTGCCGATCTGGACATGAGATATCCCATACTTCTGGGCCAACTTACGGTAGCTGGTATCCGTGGTGATGTATTCTGTTTTAATAGCCTGCCAGTCTGCCATAAGCCTCCCCCCATTCATATTTCTGGCTATATCGTACCAAATCCCACCGCCGTTTCTCTATTCTTCCACAGCCTTATTGACCGAATCTAACCCGTGTGTTATAATTAAGACAGTAAAAGAAAGGAGGCCACCCATGATAAAAGTTCAGTACATCGCTATCTCCAACACCGGCGAACACCACACTATTTACGCAATCGACCTGAAAGAGGCAATTAAAATCTTCCGTTCCCACAACATCCACGGTAAATGCAAGCAGATCGGAACGGATATCTGGAATGTAATCTGAAAGGAAGCTAAAACTGTGACAGAAAACAAGACTAGCAAATCACAGCTTCGTGCAGTGCGAAAGTATAAGGAGAAAGTAAACCGTATCACCATAGACTTCCATCCATCCGAAGCTGATATGTGGAAACACCTCAAATCGCAACCCAAGAAAGCAACTTACATCAAGAATCTTATCCGAAAGGATATGAAAGGAGAATAATATGACTGTTCAAGAATTGATCGAGGCATTACTAAAATGTCCCAGGGACTATGATATCTTCCTATTCGGTGATGAATTCCGCGGTATAGAGCTCAGCGCCATCGAGGCAGATAATGTAGCAGGTACCGTGAACCTTTATGCTGAATAAGACAAAAGAGGAGGCACTAAGCCCCCTCCTTTTTTATTGTCAGTTTACATGAATGCACTGGTTCTCCCACTTCTTGTAGGCATCCAGATACAGCTCACCCTTATTGCCATTGTAGGTCAGCTCATAGTACATCCCATCAAACAGGGTTGTGCTGACCATGGCCTTGCTGTTCTGCAGGGTCTTGCACATCCATACAATGAACACATCATCCTCAGTGATCTGCTTGCCATCAGTCTTGTCCAAATGCTCGTTGGCATACTCAGCCACAGTTTTCTTACACAGGGAAACAAAGTCTTTCTCGTTCATAGTGCTACCCCCTCAATCTCTGCTCTGATTTCCAAACAATGAAGGTACTGACCCATGGCCGCCTTCTGCTTAGTCAGCAGTTCCAAACTGCAATTGGGTGTAAAGTCCAGCGTACCGGCCTCATACTTGGTTACCATCGTGTGCAGCTTATTGTAACGATCCTTGAGCTGCCAGTATTCCTTCTTCATCCGCTCCTTGTAGTCAGGCTCATACTTATCAAGCCATCCCATCTGCCATGCTCTAAACAGAATATTGTCCATGACGGCCATTTCCACACCGCTGGTGCCGATGTTGCAAGACTGAAGAAGATCCTCCCTTTCCCTCTTTACAATCTCAAATCTGTTGTCTCCGCAAGTGGTATTCATAATATATTCCTCCTAAGTATAATCTGTAACAATCTGTCACGGTTTAACGAATCACGACAACAGTACCGCTATCAATCAGATCCTGCAGCTTTTCCTCAAAGTAGGCCGCTACATTCCGGGTAGCTTCCAGCTTCCACACACCGCCGTCAGCCTGGTAGAATCCGATCTCCCCGCGCTCATTGATCCGCAGAAGGAATTCACTGGCAGGCTGCGCCACTTCAATAAAGGTCCGGAAGGGCTGCAGTGTCACTCTGGGTTTGACCGTCACCATGGAACTCAGTGCAATGCCGTTCGTGGCTTCAATTCTCTGGGTCACACCGTTGTCGGAGGAAGTCACCCTGCTTTCATTGCTGATACTGGACAGCAGCTGCAGCAGATAATCGGTGCCATCGTTGGGGATGTACAGGCTCCGCAGCTCAATGACAGCCTTTTCATAGTCCATGAATCGGTCCGTGGTGACAACCGGCGTGTCAGCAGCGCACTTGTACAGATACAGCCGGTCCTCGTCACTGTCCAGAGAGGTAAACACAGAAACATTTCTGTAGTCCTTCACCTGGATGAAGATCTGCAGGCCCACATGCTCAGCCTCATTGCGCACCATCTTGCACACGCTGTCAAGGCCGGTCAGCTCAATGCACTTGGGCATAGGTTTTTTGTCCTGAACGAATACCAGTTCTTGGTTGGAATATACGGAACCTTCAATTTCAACAGTGGTGGGTGCTGCCATCCGCTCAATTTTTTCGATTGCTTCTTTTAACATAATAATTCCTCCTTAGTTTTGTGCTGCGATTTTCAAAATCTTGGGTGCTTCCTGTTCATCACCGGTCATGCTGATCTGGCCGGGAACCTGGGGAATGATCTCCGCCAGCATCATTTCACCGTTTTTATCGGCAGTGATCACCAGGGATGTGCCAATGGGGGTGACGGGTGCCAGCGTGGATTTTGCAGAGGCTTCCACCTTAACCACTCTCCGATCATCATCGGTGGTCATTATGATGTTCAGCGTAACCTTGCGCTTGGCCTTAGCCTCCGTGTTCATATCCAGAAGATTGTCAACTACCCGGGTAACCTCATAGTCAACCCGCTCCTGGATTGCGCCCTTTGCCATCTGCAAAAGGCTGCTTCTTACATCAGTGTCCATAATTTTCCTCCTTTGTTTATTTGCAATCCCCATTGGGGAAGTGCTTATATCGTAATTTCACGAATGTATGTATAACCGTCGAAGTGGATATCGGTTATATTGAAACGATCTGTTTCATAATTGGTTTTGATAATTTCAGCAACCTTGCCAATATAGTCTTCATCCGGCAATGTCGAAAGGGTCTGCTGTAATTTGATTTTGATAGCATCCTTGATTTGCAAGGACTCATTAAAGCCCATTTGGTGCATAAAATCATTGATTTCCTTTAACCCAACTGATGCGGAAAAAACCATTTCCATATCATAGGCTTTTGCCATCATTTCTTCCTCCCTCGATGTTGCAGATACCGTGCGTATCTAAGCTTTCTCTGCCCCCGGATCTCGCCGGTGAGCCGTCTCTCCTTGTTATAGGCCTCCTTCTTCGCGGTGTCCTCGGCCTTTTCCTGTATGTACTCCGGGCAGTGTGCCCCGCACCCAGGATACCGCTTCGGAGCAACACAGCCATAGCAACACTTAATTCCCATCGTTCAATTCCTCCACATAGCACCAACTCTGTGGTGGCCTTTGCAGATGACAGTAGTGTTGACTATTAGCCATCACAAATTCACTCAGTTTCTTCGGCTTATCGTATATACTTAATTCGGATATATGTAGACCATGAAGCTTTTTACCCTGGCCGTACTTTTTCAATTCTTCGTATGATAAGCAACTTCTTAACAAATCACCGGAAGTGATATAGTATTGTTCCCCAAGGCTTTCTTCCCAATCCGGTGGATTGTACATCTCTGCGTAGTCATAGTTGGATACTTCAGAACAAACAAACTCACCGATCACCCTTCCGCTCGACGGCGAATATCTGCGAATGGGTACGAATTCTTCTATTTTCGTCCCATACCATTCTTCACCGGGTTTGAAGCAAGTAATCATTCGTTTTTCTTGCGTGCAGTAGATATACACCTTAAATGGAGTATGCAGCTTCGGCGCAGTCTTTCTGACTTCCACTGTCTTTTGTCCACTGGCAATAAGCTCACACCATTTTGGTTGAATGCTGATCAGTACCGATTTCATACCTTACCATCCTTATTCCAATTCACCTGCGCATCGTGCCTGACCGTATTCCCCTTATCCACGGTATACCCGCAGTCAAAGCACTTCACGCGCCACGCAGCACCCCCGCGGCCGTTGTAATGCTCATAGGCCACATTCTCACTTCTGCACTTCTTGCACGGCCTCAGCCTCCACTGGCTGTCCGGTTCAGCCTTCTTGATCTCAATCACATCATCCAGCATCATTGGGCCACCTCCTCAGCCAAAGAGTACTTAGCAAAATGGGTGTCCTCTTGTCTCCTATTCTTGCCGGAAACCATTTCGCTCTTGATAGCCACACCCTGTCTGCGCAGGTCATTGATCCTGGAGGCCAAACGGGCAATGCCATACTCTCTTTCTGCTTCAAGATGGGTAATATAACCGTATTTCTTCATGTGCATAAG
>JAFYSG010000154.1 GCA_017559435.1 Lachnospiraceae bacterium | reverse complement strand
TGAAAGCTTTGGAGGAGAATATCTTGTACGGACAGAAAAAATCCGTGCTCTCAGTCCTCTTAGAAATCCGGGAAGAGTAATTGTCATTCGCTTTCCATCCAGAGAAGAGCTGGATGCCTGTTTTGCTTCGGATGAATATAGGCAGATCATGCATGAACGAGAGGATAATGTGGATGCCAGGGCAGTGATTGTGGAGGGGGAGACATGAATAAGGAGTGGTCTGAAAAAAACAAAAAAATGCAGGTTCTGATCGGAAAGAAGGCGAGCTTTGAGGATGGGATTGCCGTTCTGATCGAATTAAGAGAGGATCTTTTTGGTCAGATAACATCTATAGTGAATACCTATCCGTTAGAGGCCTTCTCCAAGATGCCTTATGGCGGGGCGAAAGGTTATCACAGCAAGACGCTCAGCTATTCTATGTGGCATATCTTCCGGATTGAGGATATTGTGGCGCATACACTGATCCTTAAGGATAGTCAGGTCCTCTTTACGGAGGATTGGCAAAAAAGGATAAATAGTCCGAGTATCACCACCGGTAATGAGCTGAAGGGTGAGGAGATCGCAGAATTTTCCGCGAAACTCGATGTGAGAGCTTTGTATGATTATTGCAGGGCTGTTATGGATTCTACAAATGAACTACTTAAGGATCTGCAGTATAATGACCTGAAGAGGAAGTTTACGGATGACGACAGGGAACGGATCATCGAAACCGGCTCGGTCAGTAAAGATGAAGATGCCTTCTGGCTGATTGATTACTGGTGTGGAAAAGATGTAAAAGGACTGATCCAGATGCCTTTTTCCAGGCATTGGATCATGCATATCGAAGCAATGTGCCGGATCAAGAACGAGCTTTGCCGGAAGGCAAGGAAAGGCGTAGATCCCATAGCATTCTGCGGTCTTTCCTGTAACCATTGTTTCTTGAAAGAATGGTGCGGCGGTTGCAGGACATCCTATAACACCTGTTCCTATGCGACTTGCAGTTCTGATCGTATATGCCCCAACGCCGCATGTTGTAAGGAAAAAACTCTGGACGGTTGCTATGATTGTGACAGGCTGGCAGGATGTCTGACAGGATTCTATTCAAATGGGAATGATGCAAATGCGGTGAAAGCGATGGCAATGTTCATTCGTAAGCATGGCAAGAAAGAATTGGCAACTGTTCTTGATAATCTGCATAAGAAGCATGATTTTCAGAAGATCCAGGAAATACTTGGGGCTGATCTGGATGAGGGACTGAAGATTCTTGAGGAAAACAGATAGGAATGAAGATCATGAACTACAGAGTTATAGATAAAGAAACCTATTACAGGAAGGGCGTGTTCCGGCATTTTACGGAAGATTGTAAGTGCTCTACTTCCATGACTGCAAGGGTTGATGTGACGGAGCTTGTGAAGTATTCGAAGGAGAACGGTACGAAGTTCTATGTCAATTTCCTGTATATCCTCTCCAAGGTGTTGAATTCACGGGATGATTACAGGATGGGATATATCTGGCAGACTGAGAAACTGATCTGCTACGATGTGATCCATCCCACGCAGTACATTTTTCACGAGGATACGGAGACCTGCACACCGGTATATACAAGCTATGATCCGGAGTATGAGACCTTTTACAAGAATGCTTCTGATGATATCGAGGCGGCGAAACAGACGAGGGAGTATGGACTTGATATGGAAAAGCATCCGAACTGGTTTGATGCTTCCTACATTTCATGGCTGTCCTATGATTCTCTGAATATTGAGCTGCCGGATGGATTTCTCTATTTTCTGCCGATCATCAACTGGGGAAAATATCGTGAGGAAAACGGGAGACTCTTGATGCCGGTATCGGTTCGTATGAATCATGCGATAGCGGATGGGTATCTGGTTGCGAATGTATTCCGGCTGCTGGAAAAAGAGATGGCTGCGTTTTGCAATGGTAAAGAGAAGGGTGAGCAAGCATGAGTAAGTATGAACCTCTTTGGAAATGGATCAGGGATAATGGAACGGCCAGCTTTAAGCTTACATATGCTGAGATTGAAGAAATTGCAGGGGTTCCGATTGACCATTCTTTTCTTAAGTATAAGAAGGAGCTTCTGGAATATGGCTTCTGCGTCGGAAAGATTTCCATGAAGGAAGAGACGGTCATGTTCCAAAGAGTTAAGTGATGGCAAATATAATAACAGGTTTCAGGGTGCTGATCAGTATTGCGCTGCTATTTTGTCCGGTGTTTTCGCCTGTATTCTATATGCTTTATCTGATCGCAGGCTTATCTGATATGATAGACGGAACCATTGCACGAAGAACAAATACGGTCAGCGAGTTTGGAGCGAGATTCGATACTGCAGCAGATTTTGTATTCGCTGTAGTATGCCTGATAAAGTTTCTCCCGGTGATAAGTATGCCGATATGGCTGTGTGTAGGGATCGTATTTATTGCATTGATAAAGATTATAAACATCATTTCGGGATACATTGTGCAAAGGAAACTGGTGGCGGTTCATTCAGTGATGAATAAGGTGACAGGGGTATTGCTTTTTATACTGCCTTTGACATTTCCCATAGTCCCGCTAAAGTATTTGGCGATTCCTGTGTGCGCGGTGGCAACTATAGCGGCTGTTCAGGAAGGACATTATATCAGAACAGTAGAAAAAAGGGCTTGACTCGACCCTAAGGGGATAGCTTAGGGTATCAGATGTGGAAAGGAGATTTGCAAGAATGATAAAAATCGGTGAGTTTTCTAAGCTTTCACATCTGAC
>JAFYSG010000153.1 GCA_017559435.1 Lachnospiraceae bacterium | reverse complement strand
TGAGCCAGATACCTGCCGTCAACAGAGCGGGCAGGTTGTGAAGCACTGCCATCACAGCCTTGACACAGAAACGTACCGCCTGCACGACTAGCTGCAGCACTTTGCAGGCCACCATGTTTTTCCACCAGACACCGGCCTTGCTCTGTATCGCCCATATCAGCAAATATCCGATGACCACACACAGACTTAAGATTCCCAGAAACACCACCAGGATCACAGGAGCCAAATTCCCATAATGCCAAGAATCTGCCATAACCATGAAGCTCCCGCCTAAGATCACCATGCCCACTGTCAAAATATCAAAGGGAATGGCCGCAAATCCTTTTACTTCCACCGTATCCTTTCCATACACCCGCCCGGCGCTGCACAATTGAAAGATAAAACTTGAAATACACAAAATCACGCTGATCACGCCTACCGTAATCACAGTGAAACGATTGTTGTAACACCAGATCCAGAATTCATATCCCTGTCCCTGTTTCGGAACATAGGGAAGCTGTGCAAAGGGGGTGGTATAAAATCCCGTTTCAGCCATCCACACGATCCCCACCACGCAGGCCACACTGCAGCAAAAACTCAATACCGTCACAAAAAAAGCCAGTACCTTCAGGGCAAATCGCTCTGTTATTTTCTTTTTCCTCATCCTCTCGGTCCTTTCTCCATCTTATAACCCTGCCCCCAGACCACTTTCAGATAGCGGGGTTCTGCAGGGTTGATTTCCAGTTTCTCCCGAAGATGACGGATATGTACCGCTACTGTATTCTCACTTCCATAAGGCAGATCATTCCAGATCCTCTGGTAGATATCCTTGGGCGCAAATACTTGTCCCGGATGCTCCATCAAAAGCTTTAAGATCTCATACTCTGTGGGTGTCAGCGCTACTACTTCCCCATCCAGCGTTACACTCTTGGCTCTGTCATCCAGTTCAATTCCACCAATCGTCAGCACCATCTGCCTCATATTACCTCCACCAAGCTGCATATATCTGCGAAGCTGGCTCTTTACTCTGGCAGCCACTTCCACCGGATGAAAGGGCTTGGTAATATAGTCGTCCGCACCTACATTAAGCCCCAGGATCTTGTCGGTATCTTCACTCTTGGCCGTCAGAAGAATAATGGGTACATTGCTCTTTTCTCTGATCTTTATCATAGCGGAAATCCCGTCCATTTCCGGCATCATGATATCCATGAGTACCAGATGAATCTCCTTGCTTTCCATCACTTTCAGCGCTTCCTTGCCCGTATAGGCCTCAAACAGCTGATAATTGGCATCTGCCAGATAAATCTTCAGTGCATTCACAATGTCCTTTTCATCGTCACAAATCAGTATATTGTACATCTTCCGTCCTCCTTAAGGCTATTGTACTGCATTTGCCCTTTAAAAATAAATCGGGAAAACCATTAAGAATTTTTTAAGACCACCTTGCGATATCTTAATGTCGCGTACTCCTAACGATACACCGCTGCCTGGATACTCAACTTTCCTTTTTTCGTTTCACCCTTTACACCGTAATATATAAATTTTCCAAAGCCTCTGACATTCACCGTCTCCTGCTCCTTCAACATGCGGGAATTATTTTCGCACAATCTCCCGCCCACGTACACTTTTCCTGCACGAAACAGCTCTATCACATCATTTCTGGACTTGTTATAGACCTTGGCAATGACTGCGTCGATTCTGGCAGAAGCCACCTGTACAACCACTTGTTCCGGCTCCTCCTCAGGCACATCTGCCGCCTCAGACACAATCCTGCAGCGCACATGGGTATGCTTCACCTGCTCCAGATTCTCACATATAAAAGGAGCAATACTTTCCAGACAAAACAGGTAGGCCTCTCTGTGACCTACCCTGATATCTCCCAGCGTACTTCTGTCTATGCCCAGATTCATGAGCGCACCAAGAAAATCCCGGTGTGAGAAATCATCCGAAAACTTCTCCTGAAGAGGTGCAATATGAACACAAACAATTCCAAAGGGCTCCTCATATCCCAGATCTTCTTTGAAACCAAACCGCAGCACCAATCTGTCACAGTGCTCACTTCCGCCCCAAAACTCATAACCGGCATACCGAAGCTGTTGTTCCTCCTGCCAGAACAGATCCTGTTCACTAAGCCCCAGAAAACCGGTAAAGGTAAAAATATTTTGTTGATATGATTTCCTGGCAAGATCATGGAGCCTGCTTTTCCATTGCTGCAGCTCCTTATCCGATGTAACTGCCATATCTTCCTCCCTATCCCAGCGCCACATCCAGCACCATCATCACTGCAAATCCCAGGGCAAAGGCAATTGTTGCGATATTGGAATGCTTTCCTTCGTTTGCCTCCGGAATCAATTCTTCCACCACCACATAAATCATGGCACCTGCCGCAAAAGCAAGCAGATAGGGCAGGATCGGTGTCACCACAGAAGCCAGTCCGATAGCGATCAGCGCTCCCAAAGGCTCCACGATGCCGGAGACAGCCCCCATTCCAAAGGCTTTGAATCTGCTCTTCCCTTCACTTTTTAATGGCAGGGAAATAATAGCGCCCTCCGGAAAGTTCTGAATGGCGATTCCGATAGACAAAGCCACAGCTCCGGCAAAAGTCACCGTCCCTTCTCCCGTAAGAATTCCCGCAAAAATGGCACCGCAGGCTGCTCCCTCAGGCAGATTATGAATGGTCACTGCCAGCATCATCATGGTACTTCTCTTTAATTTACTGGGCACGCCCTCCGGATTGTCATCCCCCACATGAAGATGGGGAATCACCGTATCCATCAACAGCAAAAAGCCGATTCCCAACAAAAACCCCACAAGCGCCGGCACAAAGGCAAACTTGCCCATTCCTTCACACATATTCATGGCCGGTATCAGCAATGACCACACAGATGCAGCCACCATAACCCCCGCCGCAAATCCCAGAAACACCCTCTGCAGATTGGGTCCGATCTCTTCTTTCAGAAAAAACACACAGGCCGCCCCCGCAGCAGTTCCAAAAAACGGTATCAATACACCTAATAATACTTCCATAACGCTCCTAACCCGGTCTTATCACACCGGTCAATTCTAGACAAAGCTGATGATTTCTTCCTTGGGAGCTTTGGTCTTCTCCACGCTGACAGCATGGAGCATAGGACCTTCTCCCTTATAATCTTCCCAGTATTCCTTAGAAACGGTAGCAGTCACACTGACCCAATCCTTCTGTTTCAGGCTGCCTGCTCCTTCATACTGACAGGCATACCCTAAGAAAGCCATGTCATCAGCACAACAGGTCATAGCCATTCTGCCCGGCACAAAGTATCCCTTAGGGAAACCGTCCGGTATCAGTACCAGCGCTGTAAATTTAATTTTCTTTCCTAGATACCTTTCCAGATGATCCATACAGTCCAGATACCAGATACCATAACCATTGTTATCCAGTTCAATCAACTCTTGATTCAGATCATATGGCAGGTCATCCTCAAAGATCTCATCGATCTCACCATTGGCATCCTCAAAGATCACTTCCGCATTGGGATTCACCGCCTTGATATTTCTCTTATAGGAGTTTAGGTCTGTCACACCGTCACAGCGATTAAATATGATCATCTCAGACTTTCGCACCATCTCTGAAAGTAAGGACCGCATATTGGTATAATACATGGGGAATGTGGAACCGTCAATGGTAGTGATCTGCTGCTCGATCTTCCAATACCAGGGCAACTTCATATTCTTGTAGTTCCACATACCGTTATACTCGATAATAATTCGATCCGGCTTGTGCTTCTTCTCAAGCTCTATCAGGTGACTGGGAGTAAAATCCTCTTCCTCCTCGATCACCTCCACCACACAGCGGCTTCTATCAAGAAGCTTTTCATCATATTCCACTTCTCCTTCCTCACACAGAAGGATCAGTGTCTTGCCTTTGATCCTGAAATATGGCTGATCCAGAGTGAATGCAATGAACTCTGTCTTGCCGCTTTCCAAAAAACCATTGATCACATATACGGGCTTCATCTTCAATTACGCCTTTCTGCTTCTTATTTTCGAAAAATTTATTTGCCAAAGAGCTCTTCCAGCTTCTCTTCATCCAACTTAGAACCGATCACACAGATCTTACCTGTAACAGTAGGTTTACCCTCCCTGATCTCATGCTCCCGGGGTACATAATCATAATAAATCCAGGTACCGTCACCGGCAGGAACCATACCCTTTGCGCGTAAGATCACACCATATTCGCCACTGTCCAGAGCCGTAAGAATCGTCTCCATCTCCTCTGCCGTATAGCAATTAGGCGTCTCCATGCCCCAACTGCTAAACACTTCATCTGCATGGTGATGTCCATGATGGCCATGGTGATGGCAGCACTCCTCATGATCATGGTGATGATGACCGCACTCCTCATGGTCATGATCATGATGGCAACACTCCCCATGGTCGTGATTATGATGACCGCATTCCTCATGCTCCTCCTCATGATCATGGCAGCCACAAGTACAATGCTCGTCATGCTCATGATGATGTTCATGGTGATGCTCATGGTGATGCTCATGGTGATGATGCTCATGATGATGATGCTCATGCTCTTCCTGCATCTGCTCAAGCATCTCATGCATCATATCTTCCAGCCTGTCCACCCCTTCGATGGTTTGAAGCACAGCCTTGCCGTCAAGTTGATCAAGAGGCGTCGTAATGATCGTTGCCTTCTGATTATGCTCCCGTAAAAGCTCAACGCAAGCATTCATCTTCTCGGTCGAAGTCTTGTCCCCACGGGTTAAAATAATAGTACCTGCATACTCTACCTGATTCAGGAAAAACTCACCAAAGTTCTTCATATACATCCTGCACTTGGACGCGTCCACAACGGCCACTGCACTGTTTACCTCCACATCCAGGTCACCTGCCACATCCTCTACAGCCTTCAGCACATCCGACAGCTTGCCCACTCCGGAGGGCTCGATCAATACACGCTCCGGTGAATACGTAGTAAGCACTTCCTTCAAAGAGGCACCAAAATCTCCCACCAGCGAACAGCAGATACACCCCGAATTCATCTCCTTGATCTCAATTCCGGACTCCTTTAAAAAGCCTCCGTCTATACCGATTTCTCCAAATTCATTTTCGATCAGCACTACCTTACTTCCATTCAGCGCTTCCTTCAACAGCTTCTTGATCAAAGTGGTCTTACCGGCTCCCAAAAAACCTGAAACTATATCAATCTTTGTCATCTTCTCATTTCCTTTCTGCACCTAGATCTTATCCTGACACCCAGGCATCTTTAGCCGGATATCCATCCGACATCTCTTATTCTCTACCATTTTCTTCCCCTTGTCAATATCCCAAGCCCTGAAAGTTTTGTAAAGTTGTATACATTATTTTTTCGTCACTTCAAGACAACATTTTCACTCAAAATGATACTAAGCGGCACGATTGCCAGATTTCCCCGCTCATCCGCACCGGACAAAATCCCGATGAATCTTCCATACCTATCAAAGACCCCACCACCGGACATGCCGGACTCGGCATAAGTACGTCCCAACATCATATACTGCCCATAGTCTTCTATATAGATCCAAGAATCCGTCAGTGTCCCCTCATAAGCATTTCCGGCTACTTCCTCCGCACATCCCATGACCAGAATAATATCTCCCGCTGTAAGAGCGTCAAAAGCTTCCTTATCCGTTGGCACATATCTGCAATGCGCAAAGGCATCCTCGGGAATCTCCTTCATAGGTACCGTAATGATACCAAGATCCGAAGTCTGCGACAATGTAACACTCCAAACATTATCCTCATCCTTACTCTTATCATTCTCGTCTGAGAGGATCGTCCCATCTACCAGTGTTATCTCAAGCACTGACTCTGCATTCTCTTTGCTTCTCTCCTGCCCTGCAACCCGCTCCAATACATGCGCAGCAGTCAGAATCACCATTTCCCTCTGATCCATACGAAAGATCACACCGCTTCCCACTAAATTGCCTACAGATATCCGAACCATTGCACCGCAAGCCTGTTCCTTAAGCATACCCGCCAGATCCTTATCCTCCGACTCCTCAGGCTGCAAAAGCTCATAGGTCTGAAACAGCTTCTCTTCTGACCCACATGCTGTCAGCCCCAATATCAACAATAACAAAATAAGGCTTTTCCCAATTTGAACCATTTGACATAAACTCCCTTTTGTGTTAAAATGCATATTCGTAAGTAGAACAAATAATCGCGGCCGGCAGCGTAAACTGCCGGGTGAGGAAAGTCCGGGCTTCACAGGGCAGGATGCCGGATAACGTCCGGTGGAGGTGACTCCAAGGCCAGTGCAACAGAGATATACCGCCGACAAATCTGCAAGCAGATTTGTCTGGTAAGGGTGGAAAGGCAGCTTAAGAGACTACCGTCCGTCTGGTAACAGGCGGAGCCATGTAAACCCCATCCGAAGCAAGACCAAAACGAAAACCATAGGCTTGCCCGGCCTGTTTTCAGGTGGGTCGCTTGAAACGTCTGGTAACAGCCGTTCTAGATAGATGATTATTCACGACATAACCCGGCTTATCGTCCTGCTTACATGTAAAATCCCGGCAAAACAGTGTTATACTGCTTTTACCGGGATTTTTTAATCCGCAATCAACACTTACACTTTCCTCACCCTATGCATGAAAACAGCTGCCGCCCACAAATTCCCTGCAAATGGAATTATTGGGCAGGTTTTCACTGCTGACACCCAGGAAATATTCCAGGAATTTCAGAAGACGCTTGGCCTCATAATATTCCGGCTGCTCCTTGGTGATGCGGAATAATAGGGGCTCTGCATATTGCTTCAACACAGCCAGCTCATAAATCAGCACCGAGTTAAACATGGCATCTGCCTCCTCCTGGAAAGGAAAGATATTTTCCTCTTCCCCGCGACGGACAGAAGGCCACATTTCGATGGTCCTGCGGGCATCAGCACCACGGGTACGGGCATCCCTGACCATACGGCGCAGAAGTCTGCCATCAGTGCTGGGGATGCGGTTATGCTCATCAATATTGATATTGGTCAAAGCACTGATATAAATCTTGTATTTACTTTCATCCGGCAGACAATAAGAAGTCTTGGGATTCAGACCGTGGATTCCCTCAATGACCAGAATATCTTCAGCCCCAAGTTTTTTGAACTTACCGTTGTACTCTCTCTTTCCGGTCTTGAAATTAAAGGTAGGCAGCTCTACCGTCTCACCTGCCAAAAGCTTTCCCATGTCTTCGTTAAACTGCTTGATATCAATAGCTTCCAGACATTCAAAATTATAATCGCCGTTCTCATCCCTTGGTGTCAATTCTCTGTTCACAAAATAGTCATCCAGTGCAATGGGATGGGGTACCAGCCCCATAGTACGCAGTTGAATGGAAAGCCTGTGAGAGAAACTGGTCTTACCGGAAGAAGAAGGTCCTGCGATCATGATAAATTTCACACCGCCCCTGGAAGCAATATCCTTGGCAATCTCCCCAATCTTGCGCTCCTGCTGTGCTTCCTGCACCAGGATCATATCACTGATAGACCCATTGCATATCTGGTCGTTCAGATCTCCTACTGTGGCAATGCCCACCTTCTGTCCCCATCCCTCAGATTCCACAAGAGTTGCAAACAGCTTCTTCTGCTCCTTTAAGGGTGGCACCACATCCGGCTCATTTTTTTCAGGAAGAAGCAGCATAAAACCACCTTCATAGGCTACCACGTCAAACCATTTCACATAACCGGCATGGGGCAGCATATACCCATAATAATAGTCATAATAACCTTCCATCTCGTAGATATTTACAAAAGAACCTCTGCGATACCGAAACACCTTCTCCTTATCCACCATTCCCTGACTGTGAAACAGCTCCATCGCTTCATCCAACGGATAAGATTTTTTCAGGTATGGGACGTGACGACTCACCAATTCTCTCATTTTATTCAGAATCTTCTCAGCATTTTCCTCACTCGAAAGAGAAGCTTCCTTAGGCCTTACAAAATAACCGTGTCCGATCGTAAATTCCACCCTACAATTTTGCGCAGCATCATTTCCGAACACGTCCTGCACAGCCTTCAAAAAAAGCATAGTAGCTGCGCGCACATAGGTCTTATGTCCCACATCATCCCGTAAAGTAAAAAAGGAAATCTCACAATCTCTGCTAAGTCTCTTGAACAGCTCGCGTATCTTGCCATCCACTGCAACCAGCGCGATCATGCCCTGATATCGGTCCTGATAATCCTCTGCAATGGTTTCATAGGTGGTTCCTTGCGGATATTGTTTCTTTTCACCATTTATCGTTACCGTAATCATACGCTTTCCCTTCCTTCCTATTTTGAGCACCTGCCTTGTTATTTTCTATTTCCCAATTATCCTTCATAATATCGAAATGCTTCACTGATGTCGGCAAGTTCAGAATCAATCTCACAAAGGCGCTGCCGGGCCCCTGTATGAGATGAGGTAAGAATGCCTTCCCGGATTAAAAGAAGCTGCATCTCTCGCTGCTTTAAAAAGCGGTACAGCACGGGGTCATTCTTTTCAAGCAGCAAGGTTCCAAATCGGTCACACACAGATCGTTCCTGCCCTGACTTAACTCTACTTGCGGGCACCACCTTCATCATAGGATAAAACTTACCGTCTTCCTCAATCATATTCTCTTCCACAGTACAATATCCCTGCCCACGAAGAAATTTCCGAAACATCTTAAGCTCCGACTGTGGCTGCAGGATCAGTTCTTTTAAGCCTGCCGCCTTCTCCTCCCCTTCAGTCAATATCCTTTGCATCAGTCTGCCGCCCATACCGGCACAGACCATGGTTTCTGCCTCTCCAGACAGCAAACATTCCAGACCGTCAGACAGGCGCATGGTTATGTACTGTTCCAGTCCATACTGTGCCACATGCTCTTGGCACCGGGACAAGGGACCACTTCGCACATCCATGGCGATCACCCTGGGACTGATCTTATTCTGCACCAGATAAATGGACAAGAATCCATGATCGCATCCCACATCACAAACCACATTTCCGGGTGTGACCAGATTAGCAATGGCCTGCATCCTGGCTGAAAGCTCTACCTCTTTACTCATGATCTTCATAACTTAATCCAGATAATCCTTCAGTTTGCGACTGCGGCTTGGATGACGAAGCTTTCTCAGCGCCTTTGCCTCAATCTGACGGATACGTTCACGTGTGACATTAAATTCCTTACCAACTTCCTCCAAGGTACGGGCACGTCCATCATCCAGACCAAAGCGCAGGCGAAGAACCTTCTGCTCTCTCTCTGTCAAAGTACCCAACACCTCCACAAGTTGCTCTTTTAACAAAGTGAATGCTGCGGCATCAGAGGGTACCGGTACATTGTCATCCTGAATAAAGTCACCCAGATGACTGTCCTCTTCCTCACCGATAGGGGTTTCCAAAGAAACCGGTTCCTGACTGATCTTCAAGATCTCCCGCACACGATCCACCGGCATGTCCATCTCTTCCGAAATCTCCTCAGGAGAGGGTTCCCTGCCAAGCTCCTGCAGCAACTGACGGCTGACACGGATCAGCTTATTGATGGTCTCCACCATATGCACAGGAATACGAATGGTTCTTGCCTGATCTGCAATGGCTCTGGTAATGGCCTGGCGGATCCACCAAGTGGCATAGGTAGAGAATTTATATCCTTTTCGATAATCGAACTTTTCTACAGCTTTAATAAGACCCAGGTTACCTTCCTGAATCAGATCAAGGAATAGCATACCGCGGCCCACATAACGCTTGGCAATGCTGACTACCAGGCGCAAATTTGCCTCAGCCAGTCTCTTCTTTGCATCCTGATCTCCCACCTCCATCTTCTGCGCCAGTTCAATTTCTTCCTCTGCGCTCAAAAGAGGCACTTTACCGATTTCTTTCAGATACATTCTGACAGGATCCTCGAGAC
>JAFYSG010000152.1 GCA_017559435.1 Lachnospiraceae bacterium | reverse complement strand
TATTTTTGTTGCAAACGTGTTACAAACGGACCAATTTTCTCCGCTTTTTACCACTCCCCACAGCACCTTGCAACAAAAGAAAAACCCCAGAAATACGCGATTTCTGAGGTTTTGTAAACATATTTGCAGTCTCTTTGAATGATCCCGTAGGGATAATTTATTATCTCTTGGAGAACTGAGGTGCACGACGAGCTGCTTTGAGACCGTATTTCTTTCTTTCTTTCATACGAGGGTCTCTGGTCAGGAAACCTGCTTTCTTCAGAACAGGTCTAAAGTCAGCGTCTGCCTGAAGCAGTGCTCTTGCGATACCGTGTCTGATAGCACCAGCCTGGCCGGTGTATCCGCCGCCGTGTACGTTAACGATTACATCAAATTTATCAGCATTCTCGGTAGCAACCAGAGGCTGACGAACGATCACTTTCAGGGTCTCAAGACCGAAGTACTCGTCCATGGATCTCTTGTTGATTGTTACATTACCGGTACCAGGTACTAAATATACTCTGGCAATGGATTTCTTTCTTCTACCTGTTCCGTAGTATCTTTCTGTATTAGCCATGATTCATTGTCCTCCTGTCCCTTAGAATGTCAGTACTTCAGGCTTCTGAGCAGCATGATTGTGATCAGGTCCTGCATATACGTAAAGTTTGGTGTACATCTGTCTTCCTAAAGGTCCTTTGGGAAGCATACCCTTAACTGCAAGCTCAACAACCTGCTCGGGCTTCTTTGCTAATTTCTCTCTCAGAGTGGTCTCTTTCATACCGCCTACATAGTCGGAATGATTGTAATAAACCTTCTGGTCTAACTTCTTACCGCTTACTTTGATCTTCTCAGCGTTTACAACGATCACATAATCACCTGTGTCGATGTGAGGGGTAAAGATTGCTTTGTTCTTACCTCTTAAAACTTTTGCAACTTCAGAAGCCAAACGGCCCAAAGTCATATCTGTAGCGTCTACTACATACCATTTTCTATCGATTGTAGCTGGGCTAGCCATAAATGTTTTCATTATGTTTCCTCCATATTACTTTGTCTTTCGACTTGTCGATTGCTCTTTCAAGATCAAGTTGCAGATGTCCGGCTACAACTTAGAACTCTCCGGAACGGCTTATTTACTATATCTCAAATGCTTCGCCGGGGCTTTGGCTTGGCATTTCGAAACATTGTCACACTGATGTATTTTACTATAACATGACGGTTGTGTCAAGACCCATTTTCAAGAAAATTCCATAAAATTTTACTTTAAGGATACTCATATTTTACCAGCATCAAAGCATGGGCCGGCGCAGTAGGGCCTGCACTCTGACGGTCTTTTGCCTCCAGAATGTGAATGATGTCTGTGGGTTCTTTCTTGCCTTGTCCCACCTCCATCAGGGTTCCTGCGATGATCCGCACCATGTTATATAAGAACCCATTGCCGCAGATGCGGATGACCAGATCATCTCCCTGTTCCAGCACTTCGGCACTGTATATGGTACGCACAGTGGACTTCACCTGAGCCCCTGTCTGACAGAAGCTTTTAAAATCATGTTCTCCTTCCAGATAGGCGGCTGCTTCCCGCATTCTGTTTACGTCCAGCGAGTGGTAAGTAAATAGGGAATACAGGCGTTTGACAGGCATAGGGAAACGTCCGAGGTATATGCGGTATTCATAGGTCTTGCGGCTCTCTACGTGCCTGGGGTGCCAGTCTAAAGGAACTTCCTCTGACTTCTGTATGCGGATATCTTCCGGCAGGCGTTGGTTCAGAGCGTAGGCAATCTTGTCTGCCGGCATAGGGGCTGTGGTGTCGAAAACAGCGATATTGCCCATGGCATGCACACCGGAGTCCGTTCTGCTGGCGCCGATGACTTCTATGGGCTCACGGAATAAATCCGTAAGACATCTGTTCAATTCACTTTCTATGGTGATTCCATTGGGCTGGATCTGCCAGCCATGATAATTGGTACCGTCGTAGGCTACTGTCAGACGGATTCTTTTCTGCTCACTCATATCATTCATCCTATCCCGATGCTGATCACCAGGTACACCGCAAGAGCAGCATACGCCAGATAATCCTTTTGCTCATACACCAAAGGCTTCATCTTGGTGCGTCCGTCACCGCCCCGGTAGCATCTGGCTTCCATGGCCATGGCCAGGTCGTTGGCACGGCGAAAGGCCGAGATGAACAGTGGAACTAACAAGGGCACCATGGACTTGGCTCTCTGAAGCAGATTGCCGCTTTCAAAATCTGCACCTCTGGCAATCTGGGCTTTCATGATCTTATCTGTCTCTTCCAATAAAATAGGAATAAAACGTAAGGCTATAGACATCATCATGGCCACCTCATGAACCGGCACACGTAAGACTTTTAGGGGGCGCAACATCCGCTCCATGCCATCTGTCAGGTTATTTGGTGTGGTAGTAAGTGTCATGACAGAGGAACCGATGATCAGGAAAGTCAGTCGGATGGCCATAAATACAGCCAGCTTAAGCCCTTCATAGGTGATGCTCACCTTACCGAAAAAAGTCACAATCGGCGTTCCCTGAGTCAAAAACAAGTTAAATATCACCGTGATCAACAAAAGGAAAAGTATGGTCTTCATACCCTTTATCATAAATTTGAAGGGAACTTTAGAAAGCCTGATCACCAGCGCAAGAAACAGGGCGGCGACAAGATAGCCCAGTATATTTTTTACAAAAAATAAGGAAAGAATATATAGTATGGTTCCCCCCAGCTTTACTCTGGGATCCAGTCTGTGGATGATGGAATCTGTGGGGTAATACTGTCCTAATGTAATGTCTCTAAGCATCTTACAATCTCCTCGGCAGCCTCTGCGATGGTGGTTACGTCCACATCCACCTGCATCCCCTTTTCCTGCAGGGCATGCATAATATAAGTAACCTGTGGTGCCGCAAGGCCCACCTCTTCCAGCTCTTTGTAATGTCTGAATACTTCTCTCGGCACAGCGTCAAACATCACCCGGCCCTGATTCATTACGATGATGCGGTCTACATATTCTGCAACGTCCTCCATACTGTGAGATACCAACAGAATGGTCATACCGGTTTCCGTCTGCAGTTTCTTGATCTGGTGAAGGATTTCATCTCTTCCTTTGGGATCCAGACCGGCTGTGGGCTCATCCAAAATCAGCACCTTGGGCTGCATGGCCAACACACCGGCGATAGCTACCCGGCGCTTCTGACCTCCTGAAAGTTCAAAGGGCGACTGGGTATAATATTCCTCCGTGATACCCACCTGTGCAAGGGCCTCTTTAGCCCGCCTCTCTACTTCCTCTTTGGGAAGGCCCAGATTCTTAGGGCCAAAACACACATCTGAAAATACATCTATTTCAAACAGCTGATGCTCAGGGTATTGAAACACCAGCCCCACATTGCTGCGAAGGGCTTTTCTGTCATAGCCTTTTTCATCAATATCCTGACCATTGTAATAAATCCGGCCTTCAGTGGCCTTTATCAATCCGTTCAGATGTTGCACCAATGTAGACTTGCCGGAACCGGTATGGCCGATGATTCCTACAAATTGGCCGTCCGGTATCTCCAGACAGATATCGTCAAGGGCTTTTATCGCCAGCGGCGTCTCTGCTCCATATATATAATTCACATGTTCTAAAATCAGTGACATTTACTCAGCTCCTTCACAAGTTCTTCGATCGTCAAAATACCGTCCGGCAGATCCACTCCCCGCTTTTTCAGTTCATAAGCCAGCAAGGTGACCTGGGGTACATCCAGTCTAAGGGACTTTAACGCATCCACCTGTGAAAAAATCTCCCTCGGAGTACCCTGCATGGCAATCTTTCCATCATCCATCACAAATACCTTGTCTGCGTAAATGGTCTCTTCCATATAATGGGTGATAAGTATGATGGTGATCTTCTCCACATCGTTCAGTGCCCTCACAGCCCGGATCACGTCTTTGCGTCCATTGGGATCCAGCATAGCAGTGGGCTCGTCCAAAATAATGCACTTGGGATGCATGGCAAGCACACCTGCGATGGACACTCTCTGCTTCTGACCGCCGGATAACTTGTTGGGAGAGTGCTTTCGATATTTGTACATTCCAAGTACCTTCAGGCTCTCTTCCACACGCTCCCAGATCTCCTTGGTGGGAACGCCCATGTTCTCAGGACCAAACCCCACGTCTTCTTCGACCACCTGACCGATGATCTGGTTGTCAGGGTTCTGGAATACCATGCCGGCAGTTTGGCGGATATTCCACAGCTCCTCCTCATCCTTGGTATCCTTACCATCTACCCAGACAGTGCCTTCCGTAGGGTACAGAATAGCATTCATATGCTTGGCAAGGGTGGATTTACCGGAGCCGTTGTGACCCAGGATGGCTATGAACTGCCCTTGCCGAATGTCCAGGCTTACCCCGTCCACTGCTTTTAAGATTCCTTCGATATTGCCTTCCTCGTCACGCCTGATATATTCATAAACTACATCTTTTGCCTTTACTATCTCCATATCATTCCTCTTAGCAGTATGCTCTACACTACACCTGCAAATGACTTCATCTTCTTTCACCACACTATTCTACTAAATCCTTGCAAAAAATACAATAGGAGTGTTCAGAAAAAACAAATTTTTCAGAACACTCCTATAACAGTTTAAATTATCCAGAGATTATACCAGCTCCAGAACTACTTCCATAGCTGCGTCACCCTTACGCTGACCGATCTTAATGATTCTGGTGTAACCACCCTTACGATCAGCATACTTTACGCCATACTCATCGAACAGTTTAGCTACCAGGTCAACTTCCTTGGTGTTTCTCTTCTTACCTGCTGCTTCGGTAGGAACAGATACTACAGGATACAGAACCTTCATCATCTGACGTCTTGCGTGCAGTCTGGAAGGAAGATCCTTCTTGATCTCTTTCTCTACGGTATCGAATTTGGTAACTTTCTTACCATCAACTACTTCTTTTACTCTCTTGCCGTCTTTGTCCTTTACGGGAACCTTGGCGGTAACTTTTACCATTTCGTAGTTGTCTTTCTCTTTGATAGCCAGAGCGATCAGACCTTCAGCGATCTTTCTTACTTCCTTAGCCTTAGCCTCGGTGGTAACGATCTTGCCGTTGTTGAGCAGTGCTGTTACCTGGTTTCTGAGTAAGGCTTTTCTCTGGGAAGATGTTCTTCCGAGTTTTCTGTACTTTGCCATGATTAATTTTCCTTTCTCCATTCATGGTACATCCGGCCACGCGCTTTGGACTTACTTACCGAATGCTGTTGTGGACTGCCAACCTTTGGCTGCCAGCTTTATTTGCCACTTAGAGATGAACCACGCCGTACACTTTGGATTTACCGGCTGTGGATATCTTACTTTGATTTAGTGATTTCCAAAGAAAATCTGATTTAGATTTCCTCACTGGGGTTCAACTGAAGGCCCAGCTCTTTCAGCTTCGCAAGAACTTCGTCAAGGGACTTACGACCCAGGTTACGAACCTTCATCATATCCTCAGAAGTCTTGTTGGTCAGCTCTTCTACTGTATTGATACCTGCTCTCTTCAAGCAGTTGTAGGAACGAACGGACAGCTCCAGTTCGTCAATACTCATTTCAAGAACTTTCTCCTTCTCGTCATCTTCCTTCTCGATCATAACCTCTGCGGTCTTAGCATTCTCAGACAGGTCGATGAAGAGCATTAAATGTTCGCTGAGTACTTTTGCAGCTAAGCTGACTGCTTCATCAGGAACCAGGGTTCCGTTGGTGAATACATCCAGCGTCAACTTGTCGTAATCAGTAATCTGACCTACACGGGTATTTTCAACAGTAACATTGACTCTCTCTGCAGGTGTGTAGATAGAATCAACAGCTATTACGCCGATTGGTAAATCATCATGTTTGTTTTTCTCTGCGCTCACATAGCCGCGACCCTTGGTTATAGTCAGCTCCATGTAAAGCTTTGTATCTTTTCCACTCAAGGTAGCAATGGTCAGATCCGGATTCAGGATCTCAATATCCTGATCAGCCTGAATATCAGAAGCCTTAACGATTCCTTCACCTTCATACTCGATGTATGCGGTCTTGGGCTCATTGGTCTCACTGGTGTTCTTGATTGCAAGACTCTTTATGTTCATGATGATCTCACTCACATCCTCTTTTACACCGGGGATGGAACTGAACTCATGCAACACACCATCAATCTTAACCTGGCTCACGGCTGCGCCGGGCAGGGAAGAAAGCATGATTCTTCTCAGAGAGTTACCAAGAGTGATGCCGTATCCTCTTTCTAAAGGCTCTAATACGAATTTGCCGTACTTTTTGTCTTCTGAAATTTCAACAACCTCAATATTGGGTCTTTCAAAATCAAACACTGCAATACCCTCCTTTACGAACTAATTTGTTTACACAAGGCACTTGAAGCGGACATAAATTATCTTACGTCCGCTTAAGTAAAGCTTACTTGGAGTACAACTCGACGATAAGCATTTCATTAACGGGAACATCGATCATCTCTCTGGTAGGAAGATTCTTGATGGTACCCTTTAAGTTCTCAACTTCAACATCCATCCATTCCGGAGTCAGTCTGCCGCCGGTTACTTCAACGATGTCTTTGTATCTCTGTAAGGACTTTGCACTTTCTTTGATTTCGATCACATCACCAGCTTTGATCAGGTAAGAAGGAATATTGATGCACTTGCCGTTAACAAGAACGTGCTTGTGACCAACTACCTGTCTTGCTTCTCTTCTGGTTCTTGCGAATCCCATTCTGAAGACTACGCTGTCCAGTCTTCTCTCAAGCATAACCATCAGGTTTTCACCAGTCATGCCCCTCATTCTGTCTGCCTTCTCATAGTAATTTCTGAAAGGCTTCTCCAGAACGCCGTAGATGAATTTAGCTTTCTGCTTCTCTCTCAGCTGAAGACCATATTCACTTACTTTCTTTCCAGCTCTTGCGGAAGTTCTGTTAGACTTCTTGTCATATCCCAAATAGGAAGGCTCAAGGCCAAGAGCTCTACATCTCTTTAATACCGGTACACGATTTACTGCCATTTTAATTATCTCCTCTAAATTATTGTTTACAGTGCCGCGTGGCACTTTCTTCCAACATGTTTCTGACTTGCAGCAAGTCACCCTCAAAAATCGTTCTGCTTCGCAGAAGCCGTACTGCGCACTCAAAGATTTTTTCGGGGCTGCGTCGGGTGAAAACAAATGTCTGCTTCGCAGCCGCTTGTTTTCATTCCTCCTTACCGATTATACGCGACGACGCTTAGGAGGACGGCATCCATTGTGAGGAACGGGAGTTACGTCACGAATGCTTACTACTTCCAGACCACTTGCGGAAAGTGCTCTGATTGCTGCTTCACGTCCTGAACCAGGACCCTTTACAAATACGTCTACGGTTTTCAGTCCATGCACCAAAGCAGCTTTGGTTGCTGTTTCTGCTGCCATCTGTGCAGCATACGGAGTAGATTTCCTTGAACCTCTAAAACCAAGACCACCGGCACTTGCCCAGCTCAATGCATTACCTTCAGCATCTGTCAAGGTAACGATTGTATTATTAAAGGAAGACTGAATATGTGCCTGTCCACGTTCAACGTTTTTCTTAACACGCTTTTTTGTCACTTTTTTTGCAACTTTTTTAGCCATTTTAAACTAACCTACTTTCTCAATCTTTTACAGCTTATTTCTTTTTGTTTGCAACAGTTCTCTTAGGACCTTTACGGGTTCTAGCATTGGTCTTGGTCTTCTGACCACGAACAGGCAGACCCTTACGATGACGGATACCTCTGTAGCAGCCGATTTCCTGAAGTCTCTTGATGTTCAGAGCAACTTCTCTTCTCAGATCACCTTCTACCAGAATTCCCATCTCTTCGATAGTCTCACTGATCTTCTTTACTTCGTCGTCAGTAATATCTCTGACACGAGTATCAGGATTTACACCTGATGCTGCCAAAATCTTGTCGGCTGTGGGTCTACCGATTCCGTAGATATAAGTCAAGCCGATTTCAATTCGTTTTTCTCTAGGTAAGTCAACACCTGCGATACGAGCCATTTACGTTTCCTCCATTTTCCTGCCTGTTTACGTATACCGATTTTGGTCTGTTAGTTGGTACACCATACAGGCTTTCGTTTGAACATTTTAATGTTCTGTTACTAATTGATTGGGGCTTTCACCCAACCGGATACATATCCGATTTTTCTGCTACTAAATCTTTACACTTCGCAGTATCAACAAGTAATCTCCCGTAAGCTCTCCGTCTATGATTATGTTAACCGTTTCCCATATTCTGCCAGGAGCAAGCGGCGCAAGTAACCTTTGCAGGTACTGTCTGCCGACATTATCCTACATACATAAGAACCGGATCAGCCGCACATAATAACCGGACAAGAACTCACACACCTGATCTCTGATTCCGATTGGGAATCAGATAAATACAAGCCGGTGATTATCCCTGTCTCTGTTTGTGCTTCGGATTTTCACAGATTACTCTGATACTTCCTTTTCTTTTAATGATTTTGCACTTTTCGCAAATTGGTTTTACTGATGATCTAACCTTCACGTTAAACCCTCCTTTCAAAAAAGACCGTCTTACATTATAACATGTATCAAATCTATTTGCAAGAGTTTTTTTACTCTTTTGCAAAACTTATTTATCTCTCCAAATAATACGTCCTTTGGACAGATCATAGGGAGACAGCTCCAGTGTCACTTTATCCCCGGGCAGAATACGGATAAAGTTCTGACGCAGCTTACCACTGATATGGGCCAACACGCGATGACCATTCTCCAGCTCTACCTGAAACATGGTGTTGGGCAGTTTTTCCACTACAGTTCCTTCGATTTCAATTACATCACTTTTAGACATTTTCATCCTCCACTTTGTTAGAATTCAGTTTTTGTTTTATGGCATATTTGATTCTTTCATCAATATGCGGTTGTCTGTTACAGATACGAGTAAGCAAATCTGCTTCTACTGTTTCGTTTATGATCTGGATGTGCCTGATATTTTTCTTCTTCGGGGCATCCATCCTTTTATATTCACCGTCTGCCAGCCACACTTGTGTGTCATCACAGGCAACGATTATATACAGCTTACCTTTGTCATGGCCTGCTTTGGAAGTTGCATACTTTCCAATCATCTTCTCTCCATCGCCTTCTTTAATATAATGTCAGGATCTCAGGCTCACCGTCGGTGATCAGAACCGTATTCTCATAGTGAGCTGACCATGATCCATCCTCTGTCACCACCGTCCAATCATCAGACAGCCACTCTACATCGGCGCGTCCCATGTTGATCATAGGTTCTATGGCCAGCGTCATGCCCGGGCGAAGCTTGGGTCCACGCTTACGCTGGGCAAAGTTCGGTATCTGGGGATCCTCATGAAGATTTGTGCCGATGCCGTGTCCTACCAGATCCGTCACAATGCCGTAACCATAAGGTTTGATAAAAGCATCAATGGCATTGGAGATATCATGTAAATGATTGCCAGCTTTTGCCATTTTTATTCCTTCAAAGAAACTTTGCCTGGTTACATCGATCAATTTGCGCGCCGCGTCGCTGATCTGTCCTACACCGTGGGTTCTGGCCGCATCAGAATGATACCCTTTATAAATCAAACCTGCATCCAGGCTGACAATGTCGCCCTCCTGCAAAATACGGCGCTTATTGGGTATCCCATGCACTACCTCATCATTGATCGACACACAGATGCTGGCGGGATATCCATTATAATTCTTAAAATTCGGTATACATCCAAGCTTTCGTATTAGAGAATCACCCAGGATATCAATGTCCATGGTGGACATCCCCGGTCTGATCGCTTCTTCCATCTCTTTGTGCACAATGGACAGAAGCCTGCAAGACTCCCTCATCAATTCAATTTCTCTCTCAGACTTAATTGTTATCGCCATGATCTAAACCTTCTTCTAACCTAAGATATCTACGATGGCAGCAAATACGTCCTTCATATCCACTGTCCCATCCACATTCTTCAGCACACCTTGGGCTGCATAAAAATCAATCAGCGGCTGTGTCTGGTCATGATAAACCTTCAGTCTGTTAAGCACAGTCTCCGGTTTATCATCATCACGAAGCACCAATTCCTGACCGCAGGTATCGCAGATTCCTTCCTTCTTGGGGGGAATGTGTGCGATATGATAGGTAGCACCGCATGCAAGACATGCTCTTCTGCCGGACATTCTTCTTACTATATTCTCATCCGGAACATCCACATTGATCGCATAATCAATCCCATCGCCCATCTCACTAAGAGCCTTATCCAACACTTCCGCCTGAGGAATGGTACGCGGGAACCCATCCAGAACATAACCGTTCTTACAATCATCCTTGGCTACTCTGTCCAAAAGGATCTTCACCGTCAATTCATCGGGCACCAGGAATCCCTGATCTATATACTTCTTAGCTTCCTTGCCAAGCTCCGTACCGTTCTTGATATTGGCACGGAAAATATCTCCTGTAGAAACATGAGGTATCTTATACTTTTCTGCAATCATCTTGGCCTGTGTGCCTTTCCCGGCACCGGGCGCACCTAACATAATGATCTTCATATCTGCCTCCGTTATATTGGCATGTGGCATAGCGGATTCACGACGCCATAATGTCCTATTATATGTAAGCATAGCTTAACAAGTATATTTTACACGGAAAGTAGGCAGTTTGCAAGTGTTTATCGAAAGAAAAATCAAAAAACTGCAAAAGCAGATTTGTTATAAGCGACAAATCTAGACCCAAAAGCAAAAGAAGCACTTGGCCGACTACATTATACCAAGTGCTTCTTTTGAACGTTTTATTGCAAAGCTATAATATTACCATTTGAGTCTAAACTAACAGGCCAAGCACTTTTTACAGCTTCTGAGGGTTTGCTTTGAATTGCTTCGGCAAACACTTCAACAACCTGACGTTTCCCATTGTCGCCATCACCAACTAACTGTATACCACTTTTCAAAAGATTTTTTGTACTTTCTCCCGGTGCGACGGG
>JAFYSG010000016.1 GCA_017559435.1 Lachnospiraceae bacterium | reverse complement strand
TACGCTCACCCACGCATACCACACCTTCTTTCACTCACTATTCACTCTACTGTACTCCTTGAAACCCGGAACGACTCGCCCGACTGGAAAAACAGAACTATTAACGACAACTCCTTCGAAGTATGGTCATTATATCATCCATGTCCATTTTTGTCAAACAATTTGTTAAAACATCCGGATATAATTGAGGCTCCCGCCCAGATGGCGGAAGCCTCATAAGTAAATACTTATCGTTCAGCAACATTCAATTCTGCTACCTTTTTCTTGTATGGTAGAGTCCAACTATCGATCCGACTTCAATCAGTAGCATGATCAGTACAGGGAGCAGTCTGGTTATGGAAAAGCCCAAAGCATAAATATACGCAGGCACATCGCCTCCGCCGATAACAGTTACGGTTGTACTCCCGCCAGAGGAGTTTCCCCAAAATCCGCCCACCATCATGAAAAAAAGTAAATATCTTATCAGAACTACTGAAGCAAGAATTAGAGTTATCATAAAAATAGTTCTCCAGATTTTGCGGCTTCGCTCATTCTGTTTGGCATATTGTTCGTTCAGCAGCTCAAGCCCGGCAGAAAGGACTTTCAAGCAATCTTGTTCCTCCGTTTCCCCTCCATCCATTTCTCCAAGCAGAACATTAACCGACGCATCCAATGCCTCTGCTATCTTGATGA
This sequence comes from Lachnospiraceae bacterium, assembly GCA_017559435.1. GTDB lineage: Bacteria > Bacillota > Clostridia > Lachnospirales > Lachnospiraceae > Acetatifactor. The sequence goes on along the minus strand of JAFYSG010000016.1, from coordinate 15,887 downwards.
GCATCCCGGCATCGGGAACAGATAAACCTTTCTCCCATTTTGCAACAGTTTGCCGGACAACATTCAATTTAATCGACAATGCCTCCTGGGACAACCCCCTGGCTTTCCGCAAATTCTTAATATTTTCATTTAACATCCAGATTGCCTCCTTATCTTTGGTAATTTCATTATACTCAAAATTCATCATTACCTCAAGCAACGCAAATTAACAATCTGTATTTTATCCCCTTCTCACCCCAGCGTAACACTTTCCCCCCTCCCAGCCACCAGCCCAAGCAGGTCAGGGATTGGACGTCCCCTTCGAAACCAGGCGACCATCACCCAAAGATATTCACAAGATCATTAAATAACACAAACACCATCAACACCATGAAGAACACCAGTCCCACAAAGTGAACCATCCCTTCCTTCTCAGGAGGCACCGGTTTTCCCCTGACAAGTTCCAATAGCAGAAACACCAGCCGTCCCCCATCCAGTGCCGGTATCGGCAAAAGATTCAGGATCCCCAGATTCACGCTAAGCAGTAAAGTAAAGTTCAGCATCTGCTGTACCACCATACCTACGCCATATTCCTTAGCGCTCTCATAAGTCTCACCAACAGCTGCCGCGATTCCCACCGGTCCTGCCACATCTTCTCGACCCACACGCCCTTTCACCAACATTTCCAGGCTCTTTACCACGGAAACTGCGGAATAACGCATTTCATACCAGGCATAGCGAATGGAATCCACCGCAGTGAGCTTAGCGGGCTCTCCGAAAGTCACTCCCATCAGATATCTGCCGGACTCCTGGTCATAGGCAGGTGCGATCAGCGCCTCATGCTTCTTGCCCTCTCTCTCATAGACGATAGGCACCTGTGTTCCATCGGACACCATGGTAAACAATAAAATATCTTCATACAGATAAGTCTTATCATTATCAATAGACACAATGCGATCACCGGACATAAGCCCTGCTTCTTCGGCCGGGCTGTCCTGTAGGACTTCTGTGATCACCACATCACGAAAAGCGGTATCTTCATCCGCGATCACCATGTTCACCATGATCAATGCCGCAACAAATGCCAACAAGAAATTAAAAATAGGGCCTGCCAGCACACAGGAGATCCTTGACCAGACACTTGCCTTTAAGAAGGATCCCTCACTTGGTTCTCCTTCTTCTGCTTTCAGACCATCTTCTCCTTCAAACATACATGCTCCGCCAATCGGCAGAATCTTCAGGGAATATATGGTATCTCCCTTTTTAAAAGACGCTATGGTAGGTCCCATACCCACCGAAAACTCTACCACATGAATCCCATTTGCCTTGGCCAGAAGGAAATGCCCGAACTCATGTGAAATCACCACCGCACCAAAGATCAGAACAAACAAAATAATTGTCACTGTTGCACCTCTTTATCAATAAATTCATATACCTGCTGCTCAGCAGCCAATATCTGCTCTACATTAGGATCCACCACCGACTTATGCTGATTCATAGAAGCCTCGATCAGTTCCGGAATCTGCAGATAACCGATTTTCCGATTTAGAAACAATCCCACAGCCTTTTCATTGGCTGCATTATATACAGTAGGCATACTTCCGCCCATCTCCATAGCGCGGTAAGCAAGCTTTAACCCTGTAAAAGTCTCAACATCCGGCTCTTCAAAGGTAATCTGCTTTAATCGGAAGAAATCCACACGTTCCCCTTTCATAGGCCGTCTATCCGGATAAAACAATGCATACTGAATGGGTAGTTTCATGTCCGGCGTACCAAGCTGAGCCATAATAGCACCATCCGCATATTCCACCATGGAGTGGATAATGCTCTGGGGATGGATGACCACTTGAATCTGAGAAAGCTCCACACCAAACAACCATTTGGCTTCCATCACCTCCAGCCCCTTATTGACCAGTGTGGAAGAATCAATGGTAATCTTCCTGCCCATAGCCCAATTAGGATGCTTTAATGCATCTTCTACCTGAACATTCCGAAGCTCTTTTCTTGTTCTGCCCCGGAAAGGACCACCGGAAGCAGTCAGAAGGATTTTAGAAATTCTATCTTTGGGCTCACCGTTCAGTGACTGAAAGATGGCGCTGTGCTCACTGTCCACCGGAAGTATGGGCACATTACATTTTTCGGCAAGAGGCATAATGATATGACCGGCAGTCACCAATGTCTCTTTATTTGCCAGAGCGATGGTTTTCCCTGCCTCTATGGCCGCAATGGTAGGTCTGATACCAATCATTCCCACAATAGCGGTAACCAATACCTCTGACTGGGGCATACTTGCGATTTCCAAAAGCCCCTCCATACCGGCCACCACTTTTACCGGCAGATCCCCTATTCTCTCTTTCAGATCTCTTGCAGCCTTCTCACTCCACATTCCTACCATAAGAGGACGGAATTCTCTTACCTGTTCTTCTATTTTATCCACACTGGAGCCTGCTGCCAGCGCCACCACCTGAAGATCCGGATTGGCTCTGACGATTTCCAGTGTCTGGGTACCGATGGAACCTGTGGAACCCAATATGGCAATTTTCTTCATAACGTACCCCCATTAAAACCGAATCATCAATATCGTCAAGAAATAAATCATCGGAGCCGTAACGATCATACTGTCAAAACGGTCCATTATCCCGCCATGTCCCGGGATCAGCTTGCCATAATCCTTAATCTTAGCGTTACGCTTGATGGCTGAAGCTGCCAGATCTCCTATCTGACTCATCACTGCCCCCACACCACAGATAAACGCAATGATCCACATCACCGTCTGATCCGGAAATACCGGTTCTACAAAGAAATAACCGTACCACCCACCAAGCAGCACTGCCCCAAGCACACCGCCGATACAGCCTTCCAGTGATTTCTTCGGACTTAGCCGCGGAAAAATCTTCTTCTTGCCAATGAGCATTCCCACCGCATAAGCACAAGTATCACATCCCCAGGAACTGATGATGATCATCCATACCATATATATCCCCCGGGGACACATTCTGGTCAGATACACAAAAGAAAGCATTACCGGCGCATACATAAAAGAAAAAAACGCTCCCACTAAGTGCTCAGCCCGATATTTGGGGAATGCAACTACATAAGAAAACATCATTGCCATAAATACGCCTACGATACACATCATAAGCAGCACCTCTGTTCCTGAAAAAAAAGCAATCGTATAATAAATAATGATGCCTGTCATCCCAATGATTTCCAACAGATTCAGTCTCTTATTCTCTTTCTCCGTTCCGGGATTTGCTTGATGCTCCCCTGACACTTTCAGCACCTTGGTAAGTTCCCGATAGGCGATCAGAGAAATCACCAATAGAATCCCGGCCAAAGTGGGTCCTCCCAGGCTAAGTGCCAGTATCGCTATAATGATCAGCACAATGCCACTTATCAATCTTGTTCCAAACACTTACATTTCCTCCCTTAATCCTTAGGACAACTATCCTCATTCCTTGATAAGGCCGTATCTTCTGTCTCTATGATTATATGCTTCCACTGCCTTGACCAATTCTTCTTTGGTAAAATCAGGCCATGCCACCGGCGTAAAATAGAACTCCGTATATGCCAGCTGCCACAGCAGAAAATTGGAAATCCTCTGCTCATTACAGGTGCGGATCAACAGATCCGGCTCAGGGATCCCGGCGGTATCCAGATGGTCAGAGATACAAGCCTCATCCAAATCAGCCTCACTAAGACTGCCTTCCTTCACTTCACTCACGATCCTGCGCATAGCCCTCACCAGTTCATCTCTTCCGCCATAATTAATGGCAATCTGAAAATGAAGGCCATCATTATGCTTCGTAGCCTCCTCCAGTTCTTCTATCCTGGTGCGGATATCCTCATCCAGACGTGACTTCTCTCCCAATACCCTGACACACATCCTGTTCTTCTCAGCAGTTTTTAAGCATGTCTTCATATAATTGCGAAGCAGCTTCATCAGCGCGTCCACTTCTTCTTTCGGACGATTCCAGTTTTCCGTGGAAAAAGCATACACTGTCAGATATTTGATCCCCATGCGATAGGCTTCTTCACAGATGGATTCCACCGTCTTAGCTCCCTGCACATGACCGTAATTACGGGGCATCCCTTTGGCCTTGGCCCAACGACCGTTTCCATCCAAAATAATGGCCACATGAGATGGCATTTTCAATTCATCACTCATAACATTTCCTTCCTTATAGTAACTATCCGGTAAAGCTTCCCTGCACTTTGAGCCGTCTCCCGATATGCGCGAAAGGAGCAGAATCTGCTCCTCTCCGTTACGCTTAGTGTTAGGAAAACCGCTCAGGCTTATACTGTCATGATCTCTTTGGACTTCTTCTCCATCAAAGCATCTACATCTTTAATATATTTATCTGTCTTCTTCTGAAGCTCATCAGTCAGCTGCTTGATCTCGTCTTCAGAGACATCCTGCTTATTCAGCTTCTTGAAAGCATCGTTGCCGTCACGTCTGATATTACGGATTGCAACCTTGGCGTCTTCGCCTTTCTTCTTTACTTCTTTCACCAGATCTTTTCTGCGCTCCTCGGTAAGCTCCGGGAATACCAGTCTGATCACACTTCCGTCATTGGAAGGATTTAAGCCCAGATCAGAAGTCAGGATCGCTTTCTCGATGGCTTTAATAAGAGACTTCTCCCAAGGTGAGATCTGAATGATGCGTGCCTCGGGAACTGTGATATTACCTACCTGCTGAATCGGAGTAGGCACACCGTAATAATCTACTTTCAGCTTGTCCAGAACATGCGGATTAGCACGTCCTGCACGGATGGTCATATAATCTGCTTCCAGATATTCTACTGTTTTGTTCATCTTGTCATCATACTGCTGTAATCTTGCGTCCATTTCTATATCCTCCATTCTGCCGCTTTTTAGCGAATAATTTAGACCGTTACCTTAGTACCACTGAAATTACCCTTCACCGTATTCACGATACTATTCTCTTCATTTAAACCAAATACCCACATAGGCATCTTGTTATCTCTTGCCAGGATAGACGCTGTCATATCCACTACCTGCAAATTCTTAGCTACTACTTCATCAATACTGATCTCATCAAACTTCTTCGCCTGAGGATTCTTGGCCGGGTCACTGTCATAGACACCATCGATTGACTTAGCCAGAAGGATCACCTCTGCATCAATTTCGATAGCTCTTAACACCACACCGGTATCCGTGGAAAAATAAGGATGTCCGGTACCGCCTGCAAAGAATACTACCATTCCTTTCTCAAAGCACTCATTGGCCCTGTCCTTAGAGAAAAGTTCCGTAAATGCACCACATACAAAAGGTGTCAGCACATTGGTCTTCATTCCTACAGAGCGGAAAATCTCCGATACATAAATACAATTCATAACTGTAGCAAGCATACCGATCTGGTCTGCCTTAGTACGATCAATATTCTCACTGGTGCGGCCACGCCAGAAATTACCGCCCCCGGTAACAATCCCCACCTGGATACCTGCGTCCACAAGCTCCTTTACCTGAAGAGCCACTTTTCTGACAGTATCTTCATCAAAACCTGTCTTTTTAGGACCGGCAAGGGCCTCACCGCTTAATTTTAACATGATCCGTTTCATCATTTCCTCATTTCCGCAATCCGCTTCACGTCGGTTGCTTGTAAAATCACACTAACCTGAAAGAATTATACCGTGATCACTCCGCAATCACGGTATTAATGGCCATTCGGCCGCCTTTTGCCTACAATAAGGTCATTATAACATATTCTAACAAGTTGGGAAAGACAAAAATGAAAAAAATTAATTTTGACTTTTTATATAGTACATGATAGAATGAAAAAAATGAAATTAAGTGAGTAAACCCATGAAAAATAATTTAACGATTTCAGATATTGCCCGTATAGCCGGGGTTTCCAAGACAACCGTCTCCTTTGTCCTTAACAACAAAGAAGGCATCAGCGAAGAAACACGAAAAAAGGTATTGACCGTGATAGAACAGACCAATTACAAGCCTACTCTGAATTCGAAACGTTTTTACTTTCAGAAAAGCTTTACCATAGCTGTTGTGTTTGACAAGTCCACCTACAGGTCTGACAACCTGTTTTATTTTGATATTATGAACACCCTACTAAAAAGATGCACTTCTTACAATTACTCCCTGGTTTACTCAGAATACAGTTATATCAACGAAAAGCTGACTTTGCCCGAAAGTATTATGAACAAAGATATAGACGGTCTGATTTTCCTGAAAGACATCCCACTTGCACTGATATCCACCCTGCATCATCTGGACATCCCTTTTGTGGTAGCAGATGACCATTCTGATCATACATCCCTGTATACGGTCAAAGTAGACTATCGCCTGGCTGCTTTCACTGCCGTTCAGTACCTGATCGAACAGGGACATCAGCGCGTAGGTTTTATCGGCAATATGCTGCTTCCTTCGTTCTATGCCCAGATTTTCTCCGGCTACCAGAAAGCCCTACGCGAAGCAGGATTACCCCTGGAATTATCCTGGTCCTTCGAAAAAGTCCATAACCGTGAGACTGTAGAATTATATACCGCTCAATTGCTTCGGGAAAAAGAACTCCCTACTGCCATTTTCTGCATGGAGGACATTCTTGCCATTGAATTGATCCGATATCTCCAGAAATGCGCAGTCAAAGTTCCTGATGATATCTCCATCATTTCCATCGACGATATCATCCTTTCCAATCAGATTTATCCCAGTCTGACCACCATAGCCATTGACAAAGAAAAAATCGGTTCCTGCGCCATCGATATGCTCATGGATCTGATCAATGGCAAAGTTCCCAAGAACGTTGTAGTATCCTCTAACAACATTGTAGTAAGGGAATCGGTAAAAGCCCTGTGAGCTCATTAAGCTCCTCTGTCACAGACATAGGCACCTATAGAAATAGTTTTCCCCTCGCATAAGTCCGTATATGCGAGGGGATTTAATAGTAAGCAATTTTGACAACAGACTTCTCCTATGATTGTGTCCGGTATGCTTCCACTAACAGCTTCAGATTCTCTGTGACCATGTAGTCATCCGCATTATCCACAAGCTTGTAGGTCTTGGATCTAAACTGCCAGACCTCATACCCGCCCAGGCACAGCTGATCTCTGGAAGGCAGATAGGATAGGGAGCCGTTGGTATTAGAGAGACACAGGGTATAAGAGAATGGACTGTAATGGCGAAGACGCAGGGTCATTTCCATAAACATCTCATACTGGAAGGGCACTATAGCCACAGGGCCCACCGCAACGATGCTTTGGCCGAACACATAATGGGTCTTGATATGGCCCGATTCATATTCCGCCAGGATACCTACCACACGGTTCCACTCATTGATCTCCTCAAGACGGTTCTGGGAACGCAGATATTCTTCGGAAACCAGACGTTCTTTCTCTGCCAGTACCTCTTCCATGGGTGGCAGGGCATCATAAGGAACTGTCACATCACCATTTACCACAGTCACCGGTGCCTCCTGCCAGTTCTTGATCTTACGCCATGCCCTGACAGCGTCGTGACCTGCAATTTTCCCAAGTTCCAGAGCAGCCTCATAGCTCTGGAGAGTTTCGCCATTGGGGCATCTGGGGCCCGTTTCTCCGTTGGAACCGGCAATAAACATGGTAATGCCGCCGCTTTCCCGCTCCAGAATATCCTTCATGGGGCCCGGCCAGTCCCGGGTGATCTCCGGGTTAGGACCGGAGGCAGTGGCATGAGCACTGTAATGAATCATGTTCAGTATAATCTCACCATTTTCTGCATCCTTAAAAGAGAGAACCGTCATCTCCCGGTCCATCAGCCCCCAGGGACACTGGCCCAACCCCACTTCGCCATTCGGACTTATGCTACGGCGGTTCACAGCCACTTCACTTTCTGTGGTACCTACACCAAACAGCGCCGGACGAAGAGACTCCATGGCCATAACAGCGGCCTTCACGGAGCTTGGCAACATGGTGTTGTACATGAAATCCATGTTACCGCTTCCCCAACCGGAACTCTGAAAGGAAATAATGGGACCGGAATGGGTATGGCTGGTATTATAAAGAATGTTACCATAGGGCACACCGGTTTTCTCAGAAATTGCTGTCCTGATCTCGTCCGCAAGCTTGGGCGGACAGGTACATACATCTGCTGACAAAATAAGCACAGTGGTATCACCATATTCCAGCGCGGCAGCGATCACATGAAGGTCATCTCCCACCGCCTCTGCAGGACGGGGTGGCGCATAACCATAGAGAAGGGTGCCAAGAGGGGGCGTGATCACCACGCGGCCTACGCCTGCTTTTAACATTGAAGTTGTAGCATTTTTACACATAAAACTCCGGGAACAGACCAATTAAAGCTTTTCCCAATCTTCACTTCCTTTCTACGTCTCTTTTTGTCCTGATACAAAGCGGATCAGATCCGCATACCAACGGAAGCTTTCCCGCGGCGTGCGCTCCATGGTCTCGTAATTGACTGCGATCAGGCCAAAGTCATAATCGAACCCTAATCCGTGTTCGTAGGTATCCTCAATAGACCATACATAATATCCTGTAACCGGTACTCCCACATCAATGGCTCTTGCAAGCGCTGAAATATGACCACGCATATAACGGATCCGCTCTTCATCCTGTATTTTGCTGGGAACAGCCGGATTCTCCTTATCCCTGGGCAGGGGCAGGCCATTCTCCGTGATCACAATCTCCTTGGCATGATACTCTCTATGAAGCAGCATCACGATATCATACAGACCCTGGGGATAATTCTGTATATCTACAAATATTCCCCCCATCTCATCATTTTTGTCCGATACCGTCTGTTCCGGATTATCACACAGGTCAAAATATGGTTTTTCCGGGGAATACTTGGCGTATCTCTGCTGATAATAATTATCGCCGATATAATCGATCTCTACATATGCGTTCCGGATCTCCTCCTGAAATCCTTCCGGGAAATACTCGCTGTAGCATTCCACAACACTTTCCGGGTATTCCCCCAAAAGAAGAGGACCGATCCATTTCCCGGCATAATAATCAAATCTCCGCTTTGCAGCTTCCACATCCTTCTCATCGCTCAGGGAGTAGGGATAGATGGGGAACAGATCGATCACCGCACCGATCTTGCCCGAAAAGCCCATCTCACGGTACAGCTTTACGGCCCGCATATGGGCAAGGTTCATATAGTGACTGGCGGTAAATGCCTTTGTTTTGTCATTTTCAAAGGGAGGAAAGATTCCTGCTCCATCTCCATCTGTTTGGTAATAGCCGGAAAAAATACTGAAATTGGGTTCATTCATGGTACTCCAATAGGCTACCTTATCTCCAAAATTCTCATAACAAGCTTTTGCGTATGCTTCAAACCAATCAATGAACTCTTTATTGACCGGGCCTCCCAGTTCCAATACCCACTGAGGCATATCCCAGTGAAAAAGATCCACAAAAAGCACAAGCCCCTTCTCACAACAATAGGAAAACAGGTCATTGTAATACTCTACAGCCTCCTGATTGATGTCTTTCACATTGTCCGGGAACAGTCTGGGCCAGGAAATGGAAAACCGGAAACTCTTCAGGCCATGCTCTACCATGATATCCACATCTTCTTTATAGTGATGATAAAAATCCGAACAGGTATCCGGCCGTCCGGCTTTATAATAATGTGCATATTCCGGCAGACGGGCATAGTGGTCGTGAGTACTCATGCCCTTTCCGCCTTCATTCCAGGCACCTTCAATCTGATAGGCAGAGCAGGCTGCGCCCCATAAAAAGTCTTTTGGAAATGTAAAATTCATAGTATCCTCCTTACCATATAAGCAGTTTATAAATACTCGTTACATAATAGAAATAAAGGTGCTTCATCCTCTTCGATTTCAGGGAAACGGCCTACCTGATCATAGAATCGGTTGTCCGCAGCATCGTCGTTGGTCATGGATACTTCGGCTACCAAAACCGTTCCTTTGCCTTCTTCGCCCCAGAATCTGTGGTAGAGACCTCTGGTCAGAGTGATGCTCTGGCCGGGTTTTAAGGTTACTACGTGACCGGCAGGGAAGGTGTATTTTACGCCGTCCATGGTGACTACCACATCTGTGTCAGCCAATTCTTCATTCTCGGTGGAATTATAAAGTTTGATCATCAGGTTTCCGCCACCGCGGTTGATGATGTCTTCCATCTTGTTCCAGTGGAAGTGCATGGGAGTGATCTGGTTTTCCTGTACTACCATCAGTTTCTCTGCATAGGGCTTGGGATATTCATCAGCTCTCTTCTGGTTTCCGTTACGCAATGTGATCAGGAGTAAGCCCGTCTTGCTAAAATCGCCTTGGCCGAAATCCGTGATGTCCCATCCAAGCATATTGTCGATGATTTCCTGCACTTCTTCACCTTTTTCTTTCCACTCAGCCGGGGTCCAGCCGGTGAAGGGCGGCAGGGTGATTTTGTATTCTTCAAATAATTTTAATGCACCTTTCATGGCTGCATTAATTTCTGAACGCTTCATGTTTTCTCCTCCATTTCATGTTTTAAGTGGTCAAGTCATTTTTTATGCAAATGTTCTTTGACCCCGGTACTATCAAATATCATAATACAGAATTCCTTTGATCTTACAGAATCTGCGAAGTTCCTCACGATAGTCACCATAACCTACCATCCAGTGGTGTCCGATACCATTTTCCATGATTTCACTGTTGATCTGGTTGACATCCTTATCAAACTTGATCACCACAGGGTTACCGGGGAATTCCATACCGCAAGGGATAGCTTCTCCCGTCATCACTGCCATACGTAACTGATCACCGTGACCACAGATGTTCACTGCCGTAACCGTACCTGTCTTCATCACGAAACGGGTGCATACGCCGGTCTCAGCCAGACGTACCGGTGCAAGCTCTATCTCTCCGCCTGCAATAGAAAAACCGGAAGAACCACAGTGGGCAAAGAGAATGGTGTTTTTCTTTTCATCCAGGTATAATAAGTCTGTGTTGTTAACAGGCATTTTGCTTAGTTCGTACAAAAGCTTCATGGTCAAAGCACTGGTCACATCACCCTCGCAGGAGCTGACGATACCTTCTTCTGCCAAAAGAGAATAGCCTAAGCATACCTTACCCATGTAAGTGGTATAACACTTTACTGACAATGCTTCCAAAGCATATTCTTCAGAAAGCTGTTTTAATGCACTGTAATACTTAATAGACTCTAACATACTCTCCTTAGAAGACAGCATCTTACAGGGCTTCAACACATCCTTTTTCTCTTTAAGAAGTTTCTCAGCTTCCTCATCAGTTAGGCTTGCAACCTTCTGGGTCATCTCTTTTTCATCCAGATTCACCACTCTGGCTCCCAGCTTCTGTTTGATGGAGAACTCATCGTAAGCGATCTCTGTCATACCCTTTACACGTCCGCCGATGGCACCAACCCTTACTTTGCCCATACAATTGGCCAGAGCATAGGCTGTAGCGATCTGCATGGTCTTTTCTGCACATTTGGTATCATCAGCCTCACCATATACAAATTCATAAGTTTTACCAATATCGGTAAAGACTGCACCGATCTGATGGGCACAGCACAAAGAACCGGTATCTATGGCAGGATAAGCACGTATGATCACAGGCTTATCTACATAGGAAAGCAGATCTAACAGATGATGATCCTCGCTCCATGTGGCTACGCAGATCAGCAAAACATCCGATTCCATATTCTTTAAGCGTGTGGCTGCTTCCTGCACGGTATCTAAGTCATGAAGTACAACACCCACATTCTGACAATCAGCTCCCAAGGTATTCAGAGCATCAACTGTCTGGTTCAATAAATTTTCAGCATTATCAAAGCCCACTTCAAATGGATGGGCAAGACCCACAGCTGCAATATTTACTTTCATTCTCTTCCTCCTTAATACCCCATATACTTCGAATGCAGAGAGAGGATTACCCCTCCCTCCGCATTCAATAGTCATTTCATATTATTTCTTTAATCAGCCCTTTTTCCATCTCTGGATAACACAGGTTACACGTCCGCCTTCCTCATTGATGATCTCATAATCACCAAAGGATGCAGGGATTACCAGTGTCTGGAACTTGTCACACTCTGCGTACAGATTTGCACCTGCCTTGGAACGTACAGTAACTTTGCTTCCTACAGTCAGTGTGAACATATGCATGAACTTACCTTCGGTAGAATATTCACCACACTTCTCGAAGTGGATTCTCTCTACGTGGTAAGGCATTACAGGAGTACTCTTATATCTGTCGATCCAGTACTCCTTAGTCCACTTAACAACGTTAGGAGTGGAAAGAAGGTTATCTTTAACCCAAGATGCTCTTCTGGTCTTCTCCATGTTTCTGCCGTGCTCTAAGTGCATCTTCAGAGGCTTACCGGTCATGCTCTTAGCCTCATCATCCCATGAAGGTCTTGCAAAGTCATACTCAAAGAAGGAATACTCAGTACCGTTGATACTGGGGTTGGTATCCATTTCCAGTACCATCTGGTTACCGCCATGGCCATGCATGGTTCCGGGCGGAATCAGGTACAGATCGCCTTCTTTGCTGCTCCAGTTAGCAATAAAGTCTTTCCAGTTCTCAATCGGAGTAATGTTGTTGGACTCTTCACAAAGTCTCTCCCACTCTTCGATATCTGCGCCGTCATGGAAGCCCATCCAGGTGTTAGCGCCTTCATAAGCTTCAGCTATGTAATAGGTCTCATATCTTCCCAGAGGCTCGTCAAAATGATCCTCTACGTACTTGCTGCTGGGATGGATATGCATGGGCATACTAATTCTCTCAGCAGGCTGAGGTGTGGGATGCCAACCGTCATCCAACCAGATATCCATCGGGAACAGACCGGGATACTGCTTGTCGATCAGCTCACCTACCAGCTCCTTACCATACTGCATTGCGTTCAACATCGGCATATTGATGCTTCTCTCACCACCAAAGTCAATAAGGATACGAAGCTCAGGACCGGCGATCTTGTTCCATGCGTTGTTAGCAAGACCTTCTACGCCGTAATCCATCTGCTCATAACGATATGCACCCCAAGGACCGGGGCTGAAGATTTTTACTTCATGGATAGGGTATTTCACCAAAGTGGACATGATCTCGTCATAAGCTACTCTGGGAACCAGTACCAGATCATCTTCGAAGTAGTTTTCTACATAGAAGTCCATGGTCTCATACATGTAATCCTTCTGACGCTTTAACATATAATAGTCAGAGTAGTTGTACTCTTTCCAGTTATATCCCTTGGTAGGAGTGTTGCATCCAAAAGTTGCAAGTCTGCCTTCCCACATATCCCACTGTACCTTCTGATGTGTGTTATCAACATAGCACTTTACATCCAGAAGCTCTGTAAATTCTTTGATAGCTGCACCCACACCATAGATGATCACTACCTGGCCATCCTTAGCTGCTGCAAGCTTTGCTTTGGCTGCTGCCACAGCCTCTGCATTCATGATATCCTCGATCACACCGGTCTTATTTACCTTACCGAAACCGGGATCATCTGTTACATAAGGCTGGTTGTAAGCGATTACCTCTTCTCTGGAAACATAGAGCTGGTATGCAGGTACCAGAACAACTTCCTTTCCTTCTACCTTTGCCTCTACAGCTTTGGCGATTTTCTCATAATCGATACCATACCATCCATCAAGGGCAATGGTCTTCTTGCCGGCAGCGATCATGTCTGACAAAGCACTTACTACTTTGTCCCATCCGAAGATCACGGAATCTCTGTTTTGTCCGGAGATCACGATCTTGTTGTCTGCATTTTTAATTGACTCATATACTGGCATTTCTACCTTCCTCCTTCTGTTTGAAATTATTTTTAATTTATTTTGTAACTGCCGAAGATTCCTCCGGCAAAAATTACCGATTTGTTTTCGTGCCGCCTTTCGCTTAGCCTTTCTTTACCAGCTTTAGCTTGGATAACATCAGGTTGCCAAAAACCGCCCGATCTTGTACTGTACAGATCTCACCAAAGAGATAAAGTCCCAGACTCTTCACCCTGGTAATCTCACCTGTGATTCCTTTTAACCCGGCACAGCCAAAGATAATGGCATCCTCCTCATCATGATAAAAATCATATATCGCCTGATACACATCTTCCTTACGCACATATCTAAAAAGCATCTCAGGCTCCAAATCTCTGCCGCTTACGATCAACTGCCCCTTTGCAGATAAATGTGCATTCACGCCCAACTTATCAGACAAGGTGAAATGCTCAAAATCAGCTGCATCAATTCCCAGTGCTGCCTTTTGCTTCTCAAGCCACAGCGCCGGATCTTGCCCGTCAATAGACCGGATTACCCGTGGATCATCAAAGGAAATCTTACAGCTTCCAAGCACCCTGTCGTGAATGTTCTTCACCGAAGTCTGTACTTCATAATCTTCATCCTCTATCAAAAAAACTGCAGCCTGACCTCCACCGGTGATCAAACCACCTCTGGCACCATCCATGGCCGCCCCACCACCTACAATGGGACATTGCAGTTTCTCCTGAAGGCGTGTTAAAAACACATTTTCTCCCCCGGCATTACCACACAGCACAATGGCCGCCTTATAATTGCCATAAGGGATCCCCGAAACACACTCCTCATAAGTACCATTTATCACAATTCCCCGAGGTTGCTTTTCGTATGTATATACCTCTTCAGCTTCCGCACCACCTTTACCGGCAAAGCCCAACGTAGCACACCCAAAGGTTCCTTCTGTCGGCTGGCATTGTGGCAGATAGAAAGCAAGCGTCTTACAAACATCAAGTTTTTCTCCTACTATCATCTCAACCACCTCCCTATTTACTAAACCGGTTTAGCTGACCGTAAAAACAGTATAACACATGAAATTTTTCTTGTCAATAACCCTCCAGTTACTAAACTAGTTTAGTTTTTTACAGTCTCAGACATATGGAGTTTTATGAATGCAGCGCCACTGAACATCTCTCGTCCGTCCCTTTCCCAAAGCGCTCCTCGCTCCTTGGCAAAAACTTCCTTCAACAAAAACAGACTCCCCTCTCAGGAAGACAAGCAACTTCATTCCGCTTGTCTTTCTCAAAGGGAAGCCTGACGCTTCAACCAATAATTCCATTATTTTACACGCAAACACTGCCTTCCAATTGCCGCTGAATAAAATCTTCCACCTCATCCCTTGGTATAGACAAAGCCACCGCCATCTCCCCATAGAGACAATCCTGAGCAATTTTCAAATACCTTGCATCCAGCGCCGTCACTTTCCGCCCAACCTCAATGCGTTTCTGCATCCTACTCCAAATGGTCTTGATAAGCTTCACCCATTCTTCACACAGATCCGTCTTTAAGCAGTTCTTATACTCCTGTTCCAAAAACTTTTCATTAGAAATACTCATCATCTGAATCCGAGGCATCCTCTTAATCAATTCCTGCGCCTCTTCATACGTCAGTACTCTGCGCAGCGAACTCCCCGCCGTATCTACCGGCACATAGACAGTACTCGCCACCATATACAGCGGTTTTAAAATATAATACTCCCGCATCTTATCCACTCCGGAAATATCAAGCGTTGTAATCTTCTCCACACTACACACACCTTTGCTGCCACACACTACCTTCTCGCCTATCCGAAACACAAAAAGCCTCCTTTCTATAAAACAGTCCCTTTTTACGCCTGTAATTCTTTTACTATCATACCCTTATTTTAACAAATTCAAACGCAAATCGTCAGTTAAATTTCATATACAATAGCATTTTCACAAAAATGTATACATTAAAACCATTTATTTTCGCCAATTAATTTCACCACATCAAAATAACTCTCATCCAAATACACTGCAGCAAATTATCTGCATATTAAGTATACCAATTTTTTTCAAATCTTGCAATCACATTTTTTTACAAATAAAAGCAAACCAATCACCACACTAAGCAGCAGACAGCTCCCCCAGCCAGACCGATGAACCCCAAGTGGAGGCCGGCATCGCCGGCGAACTAATCTCTGT
>JAFYSG010000015.1 GCA_017559435.1 Lachnospiraceae bacterium | reverse complement strand
TATAATTACAGTATAATACAAACCATGCTGTTTTTCTACAAATTTTTATCAAATAATACTTAAAATTTTCTGAAATGGTTACTGCTCACTCTACGGCGAGTCATCTTAAATTTCAGATTGTTTATCCTTTACGGTAAAAGTCACTTTTCCACTCTTAAAGCCAGCGGAGACTACATCCCCCTGCTGTACTTTTTTCATCAGGATCTCCTCTGCCAGACTGTCTTCTATCACAGACTGGATGGCACGCTTCAAAGGTCTTGCTCCCATTTTGTTGTCAGCGTATTTGTCCACAAGATGCTCTTTCAGTGCATTCGTGACAGACAGATGAATCTCCATCTGAGCTGTGCAGCGCCGGCATAAACCCGATGCCAACAGATTCACTATTTCCTTCATGTTCTCTTTATTTAACTGGTGGAACACAATAATATCATCTATTCTGTTGATAAATTCCGGTTTAAAGCTTTTCTTCACCTCTTCCATGACACCCGATTTCATCTTCTCGTAGTCCTTCTGAGCGCTGGACTGGGCTGCAAAACCGAGATTCTTGGGGTCTACGATCCTCTGGGCTCCTGCATTGGAAGTCATGATCAGAATAGTATTCTTGAAGCTGACCTTGCGCCCCTTGGAATCTGTAATATGCCCATCATCCAACACTTGCAGCAAAATATTAAATACGTCGGGATGAGCTTTCTCAATCTCATCAAAAAGTACCACAGAATAAGGGTTGCGACGTACTTTTTCGCTAAGCTGTCCCCCCTCGTCAAATCCCACATATCCCGGCGGGGAACCAATCATTTTAGAGACTGAATGACTCTCCATATATTCCGACATATCCACTCGAATCATAGCATCCTCAGAACCAAACATAGCCTCTGCAAGGGCTTTACTGAGTTCGGTCTTACCCACACCGGTAGGTCCCAGGAATAAGAAGGAACCGATAGGACGATTAGGATCCTTCAGTCCTACACGACCTCTTCTCATAGCCTTAGCTACAGCAGACACTGCCTCCTCCTGACCGATAACACGCTTATGAAGAATATTTTCCAACTTTAGCAGTCGCTCACTCTCCTTCTCCGCCAGCTTCTGTACCGGAATCTTCGTCCACATAGCTACCACATCTGCAATCTCAGCTTCACCAATGCAATGATTCAACTGGTTTTCATGCTTCTCTATGCGACTCTTCTGCCTCTCATACTTCTTTAGAAGTTCATCCTGCTCCTGCTTGATCTCTGACGCTTTGGCGAAGGCTTCCTGACGGATGGCCTGCTCTATTTGCTCATCCATTTGACGGATCTGATCCGAAAGTTCCTTTTGCTTGTACGGAAGCTCACTGGCCTTCAATCTGGCACTGGCTGCCGCCTCATCGATCAGATCGATGGCTTTGTCAGGCAGATTTCTATCATTGATATAACGATTAGACAAACGCACAGCTGCTTCAACAGCCTCAGGTAAGATCTGTACCTTATGATGCTCCTCATACTTTTCCTTAATGCCATCCAGGATACGGATTGCCTCCTCCTCTGAAGGTTCTTCCACACTCACCGGTTGGAAACGACGCTCCAGGGCAGCATCCTTTTCCACATATTTTCGATACTCTGCGATGGTAGTTGCACCGATCATCTGAATCTCTCCTCTTGCCAGAGAAGGCTTCAAGATATTGGAGGCATCAATAGCTCCTTCTGCACCCCCTGCACCGATAATGGTATGCAGCTCATCCAGGAAAAGAATCACATTCCCGTCATCGATGACCTCTTTCACCACTTTCTTGATTCTCTCTTCAAATTCTCCGCGATACTTACTTCCTGCCACCATTCCTGACAGATCCAGTGTCAACACACGCTTCTGTCTCACTGTAAAAGGCACCTGACCGGCCACGATACGCATAGCCAGACCTTCTACCACTGCAGTCTTTCCTACTCCCGGCTCACCAATGAGGCAAGGATTGTTCTTGGTCCTGCGGCTTAGAATCTGTATGACTCTCTGGATCTCATCCTCTCTGCCGATTACCGGATCTAGCTTCCCTTCTCTTGCCAGTGCGGTTAAATCCCTGCTATATTGCTCCAATGTTGAATGCTTGGGCTTATTAGTATTACGTTTGCCCAAATCCTCCTTGCATAGATTGCTGTCCTGCCCCATGGCAATAAGCACATCCGCATAAATCTTAGCCGGAGAGGTATTCAGGGTATTAATAAGCCTTACTGCCACATTCTCCCCCTCCTTGATCAGAGCCATAAGAATATGCTCTGTACCTGTTGCCTTCTGATGAAATCGCTTGGCTTGTCTGTGAGCCTCTTCCAGAACCTTCTTAGCTCTGGGGGTATAGCCTTCCCGCTCCTTCAATGTCACTGCGTTGTCAAACGCGATCAGATTCCGTATCAAATCCATGACTGCATCAAGGGTCACACCATTAGCCTCCAATACTTTGGCGGCTACACCGGTCTGCTCTTTGATCAGTCCTGCCAAAATATGCTCTGTTCCCACATACCCCTGTTTCAGCTGCCGGGCACACTTCTGGGCAAAGACCAGGGCTGTTTTGGCCTTATCTGTAAATTCTGACTGCATCATTCCAGTCCTCCATAATATTCATATATTTCGTCGATCAAAGCATGAATCTCTTCTCTCGTAATATTCTTACAGCTACACTTAGCCAAGATGACCAGCAGCTCCTTTCGAAGTTCCTCCAAAGTGCGTAGTTTGTCTATATCAATGGCAATGACTGCACCCTTTCTCCTGTCTACCTTTACAAAACCTTCCTGCTTCAGCACGGTATAAGCTTTATTTACTGTATGCATATTGATCCCAATGGATTCTGCTAATTGTCGTACACTGGGCAGAGAATCACCTTCCCGGAATCTGGAAGTAGCGATTCCTAAGACGATCTGATTTCTAAGCTGCAGATACAGCGCTTCATCACTGTTAAAATCTATCTCTATGATCATACCTGCACCTCCTTTGTATAACTGTTATAGCTATCTTATAACAGTTGTTGCTTCTTGTCAAGACCTTTAGTCATAGTTCTAAATGAAAAGAGGAAAGTCGCATGATTGATGCAACCTTCCTCTTAGTCTTATTTTTCTTCGCCATCCCAGTTTAAGAATTCAAATTCAAACTCGTCATCATCATCGTTTACATTTTTCTTCCAATTCTGATTCGCTTTGGTTGAGACGGTGGGCTTCGCCATAGATGCTGTCTGACCTACCGGTCTTTGTGATGCTGCCGCCTGAGCAGGTCTTACCTGCGCAGCGGAAGCAGTTGTTTTGCTCTGTCCTGCCTGTACAGATCTTTGCGGTGCCGCATCTGCCTGTGCGGGCTTCTGAGCCGGCCTGGTTGAAACTCCTGCTGCTGATTTTGACTGCGCACCGGGCTTCGTTACTTTCCCCTGAGGTGTGTCTGACTGTGCATTTCCTGCTTGTCTTACAGGCTGTCCTTGCGTTTGTACAGGTCTTCCCTGACCGTTTACCGGTCTGGCTGTACCGGTCTGGGACCTGCCTGCCTGATTGGGCTGCACAGGCTTAGTGCCTGCCGGACGGGCATCCTGCTGTCTGGCAATTGCCCTGGGATCTTTGGCTCTCATGGCGTTGCGTTCTCTCAAGGTTTCTTTTTCCACAGCTGCAAAATATGCTTCATCTGTAACATCCTTCACCTTGAAATACAACAAGGTGGCAATTAATACTGCGCCGATCAGGAACACCACCAGAATGATGATTACAATTTTCTGTGTCTTGACCGTACTCTTTTCGGAAATCAGTTCTGTTGCATTGGCTTTATAATCCTCAAGCAGCTTTACCACATCCCACTCTTCTCCCGGATTTTTTCTATAATCCTGCAGATACCAAATTCCATCATCACTGAGTCTGGTGTCAAACTGTTTATTCTCCTTGGGTTGTTCCGGTTTTACATCCGGCCCCGTCGTAGTAGTCCCTTCTCCTTCAGGAGGTGTGGTGGGGGTTACCGGTGTTACTTCGCCGGACACATTTACATAATCAGATCTGATAAAACCTTCTATCGTACCATTACTGCCATTAAAGATTACCAGATACCATACCTTACCGTCTGTTCCGTTAGCCTGCCCTTTCACAGTAACTTTCGTTCCATTACCCACGGAAGTAATGATGCCGCCTGATTCTGTGGATGCATCTGTTCTGACACGAACCGGAGAATTTCCTGTTATGGTACCCTCTACAGGATTCACGTTTGTAACAGCCACGCTTGGATTTACGGTCAGTATCGGATCTAAAGCGGTATCTTCCGTCTTCTGCATTAAATCAGATCGAATATAACCGATCACACCATCTTTAGTAATCTGATACCATATCTTGCCATCCGAGCCCTGTACCTCACTGTTGATCGTCAGTATCTCGCCACTGGACGCACTTCCCAACACATCACTGGAAGTGCTGGCTTCTTTACGGATCCTTACTGAACTTCCCGTTACCTTTCCTTCAGCTGCATTGCTTAAAATGGACAGTCCATTACAAAACAATATCATGACCGCTGTCATTACAAGTGCAGCTGCACTGTACCATATCCATGTCTCTTTACGAACCCTGCTTGTATTCCTCATATGTTCCTCCAATCTGGTCATCACCCGGTTCTTACAGCACCCCATCTTTGACGCTTCTTTCAAACCTTACAGCAATTTTATGCCTCATCAATTGCCTTTCCAATATCATGACGCATATATTTGTTTTCGAATTCCACCCACTCCGTAGCTGCATACGCATTGGCTCTGGCTTCCTTCAAATCTTTTCCTTTGGCGGTAACGCCCAATACTCGTCCCCCATTGGTCACGATTCCCTGCTCTGTCTGCTTGGTTCCTGCATGGAAGCAATAATAGCCTTCCGCCTGTTCAAATTTCTCAAGTCCCTTGATCACAAATCCCTTTTCATAGGAAACAGGATAACCGTCACTTGCAAGTACTACACACACTGCCGCATTATCTTCAAATTCCAGCTCTACCTGATCCAACGTACCTTCTACACAGGCTTCCATTACTTCGATAATATCATTCTTCATTCTGGGCAGGACTACCTGCGCTTCGGGATCTCCGAATCTGGCATTATATTCCAGTACCTTAGGGCCATCCGGTGTCAGCATCAGTCCGAAGAAAATGATACCTTTGAAAGGCCTGCCTTCTGCTGCCATGGCATCCACAGTAGCCTGATAAATGTATTTATGGCAGAACTCATCCACTTCCTTGGTATAGAACGGACTGGGTGAAAAGGTTCCCATACCGCCGGTATTCAGCCCCTGATCTCCATCCTGGGCACGCTTATGATCCTGGGCAGAAGTCATGATCCTGATGGTCTTGCCATCCACAAAAGAAAGTACGCTAACCTCTCTTCCTGTCATAAATTCCTCGATGACCATACGATTGCCGGCACTTCCGAACTTCTTATCCAGCATAATGGATGCCACACCGTCTTTGGCTTCCTCAAGAGTATTGCAGATCAATACACCTTTACCCAGTGCCAGACCATCTGCCTTCAACACGATGGGGAACTTTGCAGTCTGCAGATACGCAAGCGCCTCTTCTGCACTATCAAAATTCTCATATGCTGCAGTAGGAATGTGATATTTCTTCATCAGATCCTTGGAGAAAGCTTTGCTTCCCTCAAGAATGGCTGCATTCTTCCTGGGACCAAATACTTTGATCCCCTCTGCTTCCAGTACATCTACCAGACCTCCCACTAACGGGTCATCCATACCTACAATGGTGAAATCAATTTCTTTTTCTTTGGCAAAAGCTGCCAACTTTTCAAATTCCATAGCACCGATGGGCACACATTCTGCAATCTGACCAATCCCCGCATTGCCCGGAGCACAGTAGATCTTCTCTACCTTAGGGCTCCTTGCTACGCTGGTTGCGATCGCATGCTCTCTTCCACCGCTTCCTACGATCAATACTTTCATCTGTATTCCAGCCTTTCTCTTCTAACTGCTTCTTAGCAAACACTCACTTCAAGCTTTTACTTCAAGATCTTATTACCTTGCCGCCTTCTACTTTAATGCGGCCATTGGCGATATCATCGATGGCCTGGGGAAGCAGGTTCCACTCTGCCTGCTCCATCACTCTTCTCTGCAGTACTTCCGGCGTATCATCATCCAAGACGGCCACTGCCTTCTGAGCAATAATCGGGCCTTCGTCCATACCTTCGTTGACAAAATGCACAGTAGCACCTGTCACCTTAACCCCACGTTCCAAAGCTTTTTCATGGACTTTCAGACCATAATAACCCACTCCACAGAAAGAAGGGATCAGGGAAGGATGAATATTAATGATACGATCACTGTATTTCCGCACCATTGCTTCCGGAATCTTCACTAGAAAACCGGCTAATACGATAAGATCCGGTCTAATCTCGTCGATTTTTGCAAGAAACATTTCATTGAACTGTTCTCTGCTCTCAAAATCTTTGGGCGAGATACAATATGCAGGAATTCCTGCTTTTTCTGCCCTTCCCAGACTTTTCACGCCTTTATTGTTACTGATAACCGCTGCGATTTCGGTATTGGTGATCTGACCGGCTGCCACTGCGTCGATGATCGCCTGCAGATTGGTGCCACCGCCGGATACCAGCACTACTGCTCTTAACATAAGGTTACTCCCTTTTCTCCAGCCTGACAGTTACCTACAATGTAAGGGGTCTCACCTGCTGCCTTAATGGCCTCCATGGTAGCTTCCACATCAGCTTCCTCTACAGCCAGGATCATACCAAGACCCATGTTGAATGTATTATACATCATCTCTTCTGCAATATTACCTGTCTTCTGCATCAATTTGAAAATAGCAGGTACTTCATAGCTGTCCTTTTTCACAACAGCATGTACACCTTCCGGAAGCATTCTGGGAATGTTCTCATAAAAACCGCCGCCGGTAATATGACTGCAGCCCTTGACTCTCACACCCGCATCCTTGATAGTTTTCAAAGTCTTCACATAAATCTTCGTAGGAGCGATCAGCGCTTCACCAAGCGTCTTGCCCAACTCATCATAATATGTATTCAAACTTTCAGCAGTCATCTCAAACACTTTACGTACCAGAGAGAATCCATTGGAATGTACACCGGAAGAAGCGATGCCGATCAGCACATCGCCGGCCTTAATATCCTCGCCTGTGATCATATCCTTCCTATCCACCACACCAACTGCAAAACCTGCAAGGTCATACTCATCCTCAGGCATCAGGCCGGGATGCTCTGCGGTCTCACCACCTACCAGTGCTGCTCCGGACTGCTTACAGCCTTCTGCCACACCGGATACGATGGTAGCGATCTTCTCCGGATAATTCTTACCACATGCTATGTAATCCAGGAAAAACAAAGGCTCACCGCCTGCACATGCCACATCGTTCACACACATTGCCACGCAATCGATACCGATGGTATCATGCTTATCCATTAAAAATGCCAACTTTACCTTTGTGCCGCAGCCATCTGTTCCGGACAACAGGACAGGATCCTCCATATCCTTGATCGCATTCAGCGAAAATGCACCGGAAAATCCGCCCAAACCACCCAGCACTTCAGGTCTCATAGTCTCTTTTACATGTTTCTTCATCAGCTCTACTGATTTATACCCTGCTTCAATATCAACTCCAGCTTTCTTGTAATCCATCTTGATACTCTCCTATCCTATTATTTCTTCATGCCTTCTGCATATGCTTTATAACCAATCTCCTGAAGCTTTGCATCCTTCTTCTGCACCTGCTCTTTCAGATCCTGACTATATTTCTTAAGCTTCAGAAGAAGCTCATCATCTGAAGTTGCCAGAATCTTGGCAGCCAACAGTCCTGCATTGGCTCCACCGTTGATAGCAACTGTAGCCACCGGGATACCGGAGGGCATCTGCACGATGGAGTACAGCGAATCTCTGCCTCCCAGAGAAGTGGTGTGCATAGGAATACCGATCACCGGCATGGGGAAGATTGCTGCGCACATACCCGGCAGATGTGCTGCCATTCCTGCACCTGCAATGATCACCTTAAATCCCTTCTCCTCTGCACTTTTCGCATATTCAAAAAATACATCCGGTTCTCTATGGGCGCTGATAATGGTCATCTCATAAGATATCCCCAGCTCCTCTAAAATATCTGCAGCTTTCGCCATAACGGGCATATCAGAATCGCTGCCCATTACTATACCAACTTTTGCCATGTCAGTTCTCCCTTCTGTATATCTAGTGTGCCATCCTTAGTACCATGCACAATCCTAGCTTATGATCCATATACCTTTAGTTTACTAAACTTATGCCAGATGTGCAACATATTTTTTCATTTGACGACAATTTTCCTGCAAAAAGTTTCTTTGTTCTTTGGAAATGGGCCCATTTTTCTCCAAAGCAGTCCGAAAAACTTCCAGTTTCCTGCTCACATAAGCCTTGTCTAAAATCATGGCTATGTCTCCCTGATGGTCTTTGGCACAGCGATCCTTATCCCTATCTCCTGAATCCCGGCTGCTTATGCCCTCTCCCGGCACAAATCCATAAAGCATACTGGCAGAATTCAGATAAAGACCATCTATATATCCCACACCATTCTTAAGTTCCTCCACATACTGCTCCGCCGCCACATCAGCATAATCAAAGGCAAACCAGTATATAATCCTGCGGATTGTCTCATATTCCGGCAGCCGTCCATTTTCCTTCCACTCATAAGTATATGCGGCATACACTTC
Organism: Lachnospiraceae bacterium; assembly: GCA_017559435.1. Classification (GTDB taxonomy): domain Bacteria; phylum Bacillota; class Clostridia; order Lachnospirales; family Lachnospiraceae; genus Acetatifactor. The sequence goes on along the minus strand of JAFYSG010000015.1, from coordinate 2,848 downwards.
CAGAAAAAGCTCCAACCGGATCACTATATCCTGTATACAGCCCGCTTTCACAAACGGCTCCATACTGCAAAGCTCATACAATAGCCAGGAAAGAATCCTGCCATGCTCTATTCCCAGGACCATCTTTGCATACGCCGGATTCAGATAACTGTGCTCATAAGATATCTCCGATAAACACAGACCCTTTCTGCCGGCAGGTTTTTCCACCTCTTTATTCTCAAGAAGACCTATTAAATAACAGGCCACGGCTGCAAAATACTCTGTTGTATCTACCGATAAATATTCATTTTCCACAAAAGCCAGCTCTTCTGCCAGTTCCCTGACCCTGCCAACTGCCAATTCATATCGCTCTTTCAGAATATCTTCTTCCATATTTCCTCCTGAACCTGCCCAGCCATATTCTCAAAGTGCAGCATAAAGCAACACACCGAGCAACACAAGCGCCACCCCATTTAATATGATCCCGATCACCGGAAATAGCAGAAATTGATTCTTCTCTCTCATCGAAGTAATACCAAGCACTAATCCCACCACTGAAAATACCACCGCAAAAAGTCCTGTAAATCCATACCCTGCCGGCACATTTCCACCTTTACTGTAAGACAGGAAGATCACTGCGATCATAGCTGCCAGACTGATGATTCCCAGAATCATCCCCATGACAGCCTTATCCGAATGCCTCCTATTGGTAAACATATAATTTTTTCTAGCCATAGCATGCTTCCTTCCTATCATGTCAAGCTTTCAATAGATACGGGCATCCTCTGCACACTGCCACAGAAAGATGCCCTTTCGCATTCTTATTTAGCTAAAAAAGGATTTTCGATTTGCCTGCAAGCAGCTTCGCACCATAGATGATCAGAAGTACTCCACTGGCAACTCCTACTGCCAAAGAGACAATCCCCAGCACAATGTTCATAGTGCCTGCACCATTCATTGTTTTATACAATTTCTCTTCCATTTTCAGTCCTCTTTTCCTAAAATCACTTACTTAAGCTCCATACACCTCATAGTATGCATCAATGGCAGCCTTTAATGTATCATCAATATACACCTGTCCCTTGTACGGCCTGTTATGCAGATGCTCGATCACATCTGCCATGGTCACGATGGCATTGGCCTCAAATCCATACTTCTCCTTAATCTCTTCAAGTGCACTGACCTTACCGCCAAGTCCCTTTTCCATACGATTCAAAGAAACCATAAGGCCTACGATCTCTACATCTGCAGCGCCTTTTACCTTGGGAACAGTCTCCTCCATGGACTTTCCGGAAGTGGTCACATCCTCGATCATCACCACTCTGTCCCCATCCTTTAACTTACTTCCCAAGAAACCGCCCTTGTCTGCACCGTGATCCTTCTCTTCCTTACGGTCTGAGCAATAACGAATCTCCTTACCGTATAATTTGCTGTATGCAATGGCTGTTACCACACTGATGGGAATACCCTTGTAAGCCGGTCCAAATAATACATCAAAATCATCACCGTAAGTATTGTGAATAGCCTTGGCATAATACTCACCCAGCCCCATCAGCTGACTTCCTGTCACATATCCTCCTGCATTCATGAAAAACGGGGACTTGCGTCCGCTCTTCAACGTAAATTCTCCGAATTTGAGAACCTGACAGTCTACCATAAATTCAATAAATTCCTGCTTGTAGCTTTCCATCTTGTTAAAACCTCCTTAAATGCTCCTACTTGCAAGTGCCTGAGCAATATCCTCTCTCATATCGATTACAGCGGCGCGTGCTGCATCTGCATAACCGGCTTCTCCGTACTGTGCATACTTCTCCTGCTGGTAAGCAGCAATGATACCCCTTGAGGAGTTTACAATAGCTCCCAGTCCATCCTCATTGAAGAAATGTACCAGATCAGCTCCTTTACCGCCCTGCGCCCCATATCCGGGTACCAGAATGTATGACTTTGGCATTACCTTGCGCAACACCTTACCCATCTCCGGATAGGTAGCACCTACAACAGCACCGATGTAACTATAATCATCTCCCATGCAGTCTTCGCCCCACTGAGCCACCTTTTCACCCACGATCTCGTAGAGAGGCTTTCCATCGATCAGTCTGTCCTGGAACTCTCCGCTGCTTGGGTTAGAGGTCTTTACCAAAATGAACAGACCTTTCTTCTCCTCTTTACATACTTTGATAAAAGGATTCACACCATCAGATCCAAGGTAAGGATTCACCGTAACAAAATCTTCATCAAAACCATAGTAAGAATTACTACCCACCTGCACTTTACCCAGGTGTCCTACTGCATAGGCCTCAGAAGTGGAACCGATATCACCTCGCTTGATATCTCCGATCACAACCAAGCCTTTTTGCTTACAATAATCTACTGTCTTCTTGAACGCCATCAATCCGGGAATTCCGAACTGCTCATACATAGCAACCTGGGGCTTTACTGCGGGTACAAGGTCATATATCGCGTCCACCAGACCTTTATTGTACTGCCAGATTGCTTCTGCTGCACCTTCTAAGGTCTCACCCAGTTCTGCAAATGCAGCCTGCCTGATCTGAGCAGGTATGAACTTCATCATGGGATCCAGACCTACTACAATGGGTGCATTGGTTTCTTTAATCTTAGTGATCAGTTTGTTTATCATTGCCGTTCTCCTATCTTGTCTCTTTATTTTCATTCGCACATACTGCCTCAGACGGATCACACTTTGTTCCGTTTCGGCGCATTATATTTATATTATACCTCAATTAGTATCTTCAGGTCAACTTTTTGCGTGCAATTTAGTTTTCTTAAATTAAGTTTTTTAATCGCATCGTTTTTATTCAATGTGTAAATCGCTATTTTAATATTCTTGAAAAGATGTATGATAGATTTC
>JAFYSG010000151.1 GCA_017559435.1 Lachnospiraceae bacterium | reverse complement strand
TCCCGGCCCTTTCCAACTCTAAGAATTACTAACATCATCTCAGATGTCAAAATCCCCAACACTCCTCCTGTGCCCCGGCCCAAATATCCTGACTCTTGTGCGACTCCCTGCGCCCTCTGCAAGTTTTAGAATTAAGATAGCAGGTATTGATTTTCTAATATACTATTAATGTTACAGATTTTACAAACCGATGTATATGGTGGTGTCTTGGTAAATGTTATAGCCGTTTATGGTGTCGAATAGGATGTAGTTGTGGTCGTAAAAGGAGCCTTTTAGTTTTTGGTCTTGTGGTAAGATGATATAGTGGCAGAGATGACTTTTGGCCAGGGTCGAAAGACGCTCTGCGTCTACTATCTCGGCTTCCATGAGCATGTACATCTCATTATAATTGTTCCAGCGTTGTACGGTCTGTTCTCTGCCGTAGGGCATGCAGATCACAGGGGAATATTGGCGTACGTATTGGAGCATTTCTGCAGGAAAGAGAGCCAGGACCTCTCGGCCTTCAACTTCGATGGCATCGCAGATATCTACCACTGTCTGGGGGATGTGGTAGAGGTTTTCAGCTTTATGGAAGTGAGGATTCTTATAGATATAGCTTCCGGAGATCATGATCAATATGCTGCAGATTGCTGCAAATGTGATTCTCCATTTGCCTTTGATATTTCCATACAAATGTATGGCCGCATAAGCAATGACTACGGTGATGGGCAATAGCCATAGAATGCGGTAGTATATCTCATCTCCCACAAAACCATATACGATTTGTGCGAAGAAGGGATTGAAAAACAAAAATAATAGGATGATGGGCACATATACAAATAGGATCCGTATTTGTTTTCTCTTTTCTTTTATAAGGAGGTAGACCACTGCCAGAAGAAACCATCCCACCAGCAGTCCTGTACCCATATATTCCCGAAACAAGGAAATCACATCATTCCACATGAACATTCTCCTTATCACTCAGCCTTCACGTAACAGTTCAGCCCGCGCCCATTCGCAAAACCGCGCCTACGGCGCTCTCCGCTGCTTAGCAGCTCATTTTTGCTCATGAAAGGGCGCTCCCTCAGAGACAATACACGGATGAAAATTCGTGCGAGCACGATTTTCATCCGAATATCGTCTCTGGCTGAACTGTTACGCTAATACATATATAATCGCGTAGCATACCGCAGGGACACAACAAAGGGCCATGGGTATCAGAATCCGCCATTTTTTGTAGCTGACCGCCGCGCAGATTGCTGTCACTCCCGTTATCATACACAATAGTACGGCCCCTAAGGTACTGCACATACATCCGGTAAATATGCAGCAAAGCAAGAGTAGCCACAACCGGAATGTGATCTTTCTGTTTTCCTGCAGTCTCTCCAATATCAGTAAAAACAAGTATATTGTTGCAGGGATCACAATACTTCCCAGAGCAGCCTTTCCCTGTCTGCTTCTTGCTATCATAAAATTTTCCACAGAGTACAGGGAGTAATCACCAAACAATACAAGCAGTTCTGTAAGTACCAGAAACAGCGGCAGCTTCTCACTGTGCTTCCGGCAGATTTTGCCGCCGATCAAATAATAGATTCCATAAGTCATAGGTATCAGCATAAGCGGTGCCGCCACATGGGCAACGGTTACAGCGGGCACACCTGAGATTCTGGCAAGAAATGCGATCCAAATAGGGAAAGGCGCCAGTCCATGCCTGATATCCAATCCTGTGGAACCGCCGGTATAGGGCAGTTTCTGGTACATGGTATTGCTTTCTTCTGCAATCGTGGATACTGCCACATAAAAAGCATCATCACCGTCACCATATGTCATAAATACTGCCTGAAACATCTGGAACAGAAGCAGCACCCAAAAGACACACCAAAGAACCAGATACCACTTTCCGTTTTCTTTGGATAATCCGGAGACCACACAATAGGATATCTTGTTCCTACGCAGACATCTTACGTGCTGTATCAAGCCAAGACACAGAAACACCGCAGCCACTGCCAGATACAAGGTTCCCAAGGAAAGCAGTGGATTCTCTGCATTGATTGGTTTGGTAAAGTCAGTAAAAAAACGCTTTTCCTTTAATATCAGAGGCACGCAGACAAATTGAAATCCTGCCCATAATATGAGCTGACCTGTTATCCACAGAAACGGCAAATTGCCCCTGCGCCCATCCACAACTGTAGCCGTAATCCCACCTACAACCAGGGGAATCAACACCAGCCACAGCAACAAAACAATTACACCAACCATTGCTCTATGCCCTTTCAGCCTTTAAAAAATTCTATCACCTTATCACAGATATGATCCACCTGCTCCAGCGTCAGTTTGTAGAACATGGGTAATCTCACCAATCTCTCGCTCTCTTTGGTGGTGTACTTATCTTCCCCGTGGAATCTGCCATATTTCAGTCCCGCCGGTGCTGTATGGAGAGGAATATAGTGGAACACGCACATGATCCCATTCTCTTTCATGAACTGAATAAAAGCACTTCTCTGTTCCAGATCAGCAGCCTTGATATAAAACATATGGGCATTGTGAACACACCCCTCCGGCACAACGGGAAGTTCGATCTTGCCTGCATCGGCCAACGGTTTCAGTCTCTCATAGTATCTGTTCCAACAATCCAGCCTGTGATCTGTGATCTCGTCAGCAATCTCCAACTGTGCATACAGATAAGCCACATTCATTTCACTGGGAAGATAAGAAGATCCGAAATTCACCCAAGTATACTTATCAATCTGGCCTCTGAAGAATTTACTTCTATTGGTGCCTTTCTCTCTGATGATCTCTGCGTCTTCAATATGCTTTTCATCACGGATCAGCAGTGCGCCGCCTTCCCCCATGCTGAAATTCTTGGTCTCATGGAAGCTGAACGCACCAAAATCACCGATAGTGCCAAGAGCATGACCTTTATAGGAAGACATGATACCTTGGGCTGCATCTTCTATGACTGTCAGGTGATATTTCTCTGCGATCTCCATGATCTTGTCCATTTCACAGGATACTCCTGCATAATGTACAGGTGCAATGGCCTTGGTCTTGTCCGTAATGGCAGCTTCGATCAGGTTCTCATCGATATTCATGGTATCCGGTCTGATATCCACAAATACAGGCACAGCTCCCCTAAGCACAAAAGCATCTGCTGTGGATACAAAGGTATAAGCCGGCAGGATCACTTCATCCCCGGGCTTAATCTCAGCCAGCAGCGCAGCCAGCTCCAGCGCGTGGGTACAAGAAGTGGTCATGAGACACTTGGCAGTGTCGGTCTTATGCTCTATCCATTCATTACATTTCTTTGTAAAGGAACCGTCTCCGCAGATCTTCTGATTTTCCACGCATTGACGAATGTATTCCATTTCCTTCCCCGTATAAGGAGGTACATTAAAATTGATCATATGTTACACCCTTTCCGCCGTCTGCTAGGACGACTCTCCATTTAACATGCTATCTAATCGGGACAGGCAATGCTGTATCCTGCCACCTGTAAATATCTTTGCAATTCCTGTAAAGATCAGGTTTCTCACCATATCTGTCAAAACACCGCAAGCAAATACCATCAGCACACTGAAAATACTCCTTACTGCAAACCCGAAAGGATTCCCTTCCGCGGATGCGCCAAGCCACACCGGCCACAAATATCTGATCTCTACCTGCTCATGCAGAAGATACACACCAAAGGTATAAGGCGCTATTTTTAAGGCAATGCTGGCAAACAGTCCTTCCCTTAGCTTCCAATAATAAAACCCATAGAAGATGCTGATTGCTGCAAACAAATTCAAAATATGATTATAGTGGTACGTTGCGATCAGGAAATCCTCAAACTTGCCGGTGGTCAGATACAATCCCCGGATCACCAGCGTGATTCCCAGGATTCCCGCACAACCTGCAAGGTATCCCCATATCCCCTTCTTTGCACTGTCAAACCACTTGATTCCATACAGGCGAATATAGGCGGCACAAAGATAGACACACACAAACCACAAAGCATCATAGCCCAACTCATCTATGGTCAGTCGCACCGGCAATATGGATTTGTTCACGGACCAGAACAAAAGCAATATAATGATCGTGACCTTCAGCTGTGTCTTTTTCATATGATGCACCGCACACTTTAGTATGGGTGTTAAAAGATACAACATCACATACGCTGTAGCAAACCAGTATTGTTCCATTTCCACCGGCAATACATACTGCAACAGCTTATACAGATTCAGGTCGCTTACAGATAACACACCAAGCGCCACCAGTATAACCGGCACCATTATACTATAGAACAGCACCTGACACACCAGCTGTATCAGCCTGCCACATCGAAACTTACTCTCTGTCAGAAAATAACCGCTGATCAACATATATACATTGACGGATACGATAGAAAGCGTCTCCAGCACCCATGCCACATAACCATTGACAGTAAGAGATCCTGTCATAGCCGGCAATACCTTGCCTTTAGACAGATAATGCAGCATGATCACCATCATCATGGCAAGGATGCGAAGCACTTCCATATTGGCCATTCTTTTTTTCTTCATGCGAATTTACCCTCTTCCAATGGCATTTCCCATCACATTATCTGTGACCTTACTAATAATATATCTGGGTCTGCCTTTCACTTCTTCATAGATCCTGGCAATGTAATGTCCGATGATTCCCAGACTCAGCATGATAAAACCACCGATGATCAGCACCAGCAGGATCACTGTGGTAAAGCCCTCTACAGCATTACCTGTCAGATACTTAAACATGGTCTGAACAGCCAATATTATACTAAACAGTATGGATACCATACCCATAACCGTCACCAACTGCAGCGGCAAGGTACTGAAAGATGTGGCATTGGTAATGGCATACTTCATCAGGCTGATGACAGACCATTTACTCTGACCGTACATCCGCTCCTGCACCTCATACTCCACGGTTGTAGTGCGAAAACCCGCCCAGAAGGTCAGCGCCCGGAAGAAAGTATTTTTCTCCGGAAGCTCCAACAGTACATCCACCACCTTACGATCCAGCAGCTTATAATCAGAGGAAGCATTCATGTCCATCTTGATCAGTTTACTCATGATCTTGTAAAAAAGACCTGCCGACATCTTATGGGCGATGCTCTCTTTACCTCTGCTTGTTTTGATGCCTTCCACCACTTCATAGCCTTCCTGCCAAAGCTTCCACATCTCAAGGATCACCTGAGGAGGATGCTGCAGATCGCAGTCCATCACCACCACCGCATCTCCCAGCGCCAGAGACAGTCCGGCAAAAATCCCTGCTTCCTTTCCAAAATTCCGTGAAAACTCAGCACCCTTTACATGGGGATTGTCTGCCGCCGCTTTCAGAATCTCCTGATAAGTGTTGTCTTTGGAACCGTCACTGACAAAAATCAGCTCATAGTCAATTTGTTCCTGTTCCATCATTTCGCTTAATACCTTTGCTGTATTGGCGATATTCTGCTCTTCATTATAAGAAGGCAGTACAATTGATAATAATGCCATACTTACTTCACTTCCTCATCTAATGTTCTGTCAATGTTCTCCGTCTTTACGTAGATCACACCATCCACCAGTTTCACGCTGTTTGCTCCCGGGAAACTGTCCATCCCCCGGTAACTCTCAGAATAATAAATCTCCTCCATCACTTCTGTGGGCAGAATATTCAACG
>JAFYSG010000150.1 GCA_017559435.1 Lachnospiraceae bacterium | reverse complement strand
TAACTTCTATTTCTGCTATTTGTTGTCTCTTAGTAACTCTTACTGCCTTGCAACTGCGCACTAATCCCACATTTACCATGCTCGGTCTGTCAAGGGTGGGCGCCGTCCCCCGCAGAACTCTTGCCGGGGTCATTACGATGTGTTACCTGCGCATCCCGCCCCCGCCATGTCTGACGCCGCCGCTGCTCATGTGGCTGCCGCCTCTGCCGCCACCTCCGCCGCTGCTACTTGGCTTGGGGATATGTCTTCTGGTCACAAATTTATTAACCAGCTGATCTGACTGTGCCCGAAACTCCGGCCTGCCTCCAGCCACGTATTCATTGACCGCAACTGTATCCTTTCCAACAGGAGATTTCATCTTTACCGCCACAAACACAAACATCACAATCACAGGTATCAGCAGAAAGATTCCCGGGAACGGAATCTCCCCGTTCATTTTATAAGAGACCGCTTCAATATAAGCGCAATATGCCTTATACGGATTCTCTTCCACCTCATAATACACTGCTTGTAATACATCATCGATATCCCCGTTGCTAAACTGCTCGTATACCCGGCCACAGGTAGACAGCCAGCCGCCCCCCTGCCCTTCATACCAGTTATCCAAAAGAAGCACACCGTCTCCATGGAGCTTGTCATAGCCGTAATTGTTCTGGTCATAGAAATCATCTGCCAGGTTACGCATGTTCTTTTCCCACTCATAATCACTGCTTCCCACCTGTTTGTTTATGGTCACAAGCACAATATCACACCGGATTTTTTCCTCTGCCTCTTTGATCAGCTGCCGCAGTTTCTCTTCCTCCTGCTCGGTAAGTACATCCGCATGATCATACACTCTCTCAGCAGACGCACTTTGATTCCCTCTCACTGAAGGTTCTTTCATCAAATAGGAAATCCCTGTTACCGCCCATAGTACAAACAAGATTCCCAGTATGATAAACCAAATTCTAAAATAACGCAAAAACTGTTTTACAGCCTCTCTCTGTATCTCTTTACTCATCCTTTTACCCTCCGTTTACACTGTTTACAGCATCATAAATGCATAATAAGCAAACAGTAATATTCCGGTCAGCACACCCCACAATGTAGCACCGTAAGCCCAGACTTTCCCGGCTGATACAGGCACTTTACCTACAATTTTGGCAGTCTGACCATTGATATAAAAAGGATAATCCTTATTCTTATACTGATAATCATATTTCCACACAGGCAGCAGCCCATAATTGGCCTTCAGGCTATTGACCTTCAGGCTCTTCTCCCTGTCCGATATGGTTCCATAACCGGTGATGCTCTGTTTTACCAGATTCACTGTATCCTCCTCCATCTTCTGTCTGGAGCGAACCTGCATTTCTTCTGCTGCGTAATTGTACCGTTCGGCCAAAAATCCGGACATATACTCCGGCTTAAAGGGTTCTAACTGTTCATACCGATAAGGCTCCATCAGATCCATAATCTCATCCGGCATCTTCATAGAGGCATCTGCCGGCACTTTTTCAAAACTGACATTCACATCCCTATAGATATCAAAAACACTTGTCTCTGTATACTGTGTCTCACCGGTGGTCCACACTCTCACCTTGCGCCCTTCTCCCCGATATGTATAATTCACATCATAATCATGGAGCCAGAAAGGCACATAATCACCTTCCATGGTATTTAGCTGCACCTCTGACAGAAAATCAGTGGGGGCAAAGGTACATCTCTTGAACTTCTCCCTCATCAGCTTCTTTACCATATCCTTGCTGTACTGGAACGGAATCATATAATCCGGGGCAAATGCTCCCTCCACACGCTCATTAAAAATAATATAATTGTCACAATAAGGACACTGGGTGGCACTGGTATATTCCTCTACCGGTACTTCACCACTGCAGTTGGGACAGATATGGATGTCACCTTCTGTGTCTTTACGCTGCTCACTCTTTTCACTATCGCAGAACGGACAATACATCCCCTTTTTCTCAGGGCTGTAGATCACATTACCGCCACAATTCTTGCATTGAAAAATCATACGCCTCCTCCTATCTATATGCCAGTTCTCTGATCACTTCTCCTGCAAGGATCAACCCTGCCACAGCGGGCACAAATGCACAACTTCCGGGGGTAGAACGACGCACCTGCCCGGTAGGATCTGAAATGCCTGCTGATTCTGTAAGAGAAGTTACCGCAAGGGGTGTCATGGCTACTTCTCTGGAATAAACCACTTTCAGCTTGGGAATACTCCTAACCTTCAATTCTCTTCTCATCACCTTTGCCAGAGGGCACACACTGGTCTCATAAATATCAGCCACTTCCAGCCTGGTGGGATCCATCTTATTACCGGTTCCCATACTGCTGATCATGGGAATCCCCATTTCATATGCTGCCACTGCCAGATCCAGCTTAGCGGTTACTGTGTCAATGGCATCTACAATATAATCAAACTTCTCAAAAGGAAATTTCTCCCGCTCCTGAGGCAAATAAAAGCATTCATAGGTGTTTACTGTGCAATCGGGATTGATACTCTCGATCCGCTTCTTCATGACCTGAGTCTTATATTGACCTATGGTATCATAAGTAGCTATGATCTGCCTGTTTATATTGGAAATATTTACCGTGTCATTATCTATCAAATCAAGATGACCTACGCCGCTTCTGGCCAAAGCCTCCACCACATGACCACCTACTCCACCGATTCCAAAGACTGCTACACGCTTTTGTGAAAGACTTGCAATTCCATCCTCGCCAAGCAACATAGCTGTTCTGATAAACTGTTCCTTCATTGTATTCCTCCGACATTGTCTGGTTAGTTTCTAAAGTTAATTATACGTAAATATTTTCTTATCGTCAATGGTTTTATACGCTGGTGACGTTCAGCCGCGCCCATTCGCAAAATCGCCTCTGGCTAAACTGTTTCCAATATTTACTTGTTGATTTCTCCCAAAAATATATTACAATATTCATGTAACAATTTTGTAATATTTTTGTAACGAAAGGAGATTAATCATGAAAAAAATGAATTTAATGGCAGGTATACTGATTGCATCAGCAACAATGGCAGGAACTTCTGTTACAGCAAATGCTGCTATGCCACAAAATGTGAACATAAAGTCAAACAACGTTAAAGTGATCCGAATCGGACAGGGATGTGATCTGGATTCTGTGCTTTCACAGCTTAAGAATTGCTTACCTGGGATTTCGTTTCCTCAATTTCAGCAGCCGGATGCAGAGAATTCTTGCCCTGAGATTCCTCAGATAGAGTTGCCCACTCCCAGCCTTCCTTCTCCTGAGCTTCCGGAGCAGGGAACTCCCTCCCCTGAGTTACCTGAACTGGAAATACCTACTCCGGAATTACCTGAACAGGAAAACCCTTCACCAGAGGTGCCTGAACAGGAAAATCTTACGTATGTAGAGCAGGTGGTTCAATTGGTGAATGCAGAGCGCGCCAAGGAAGGCCTTGCACCGCTTACTCTGAATATCAAGGTATCTGCCGCTGCGCAGGTACGTGCCAAGGAGATCGTAACAAGCTTCTCCCACACCCGACCGGATGGTTCCTCTTTTGCCACTGCTTTGAAGGAGCAGAATATCAACTACCGCAGAGCAGGGGAAAATATTGCATGGGGTCAGAAGAGTCCCCAGGAAGTGGTATCTGCCTGGATGAACAGTTCCGGACACAGAGCTAATATTATGAACGAGAACTTTACGTCTATTGGGGTAGGATATCACCGCCAGAACGGTGTGAACTACTGGTGTCAGTTGTTTACTTCATAAGCATCATACTTTATTCATTTTCTGATAAACAATTCTAAATAAACTAAAATGCCTGTAAACAACAATCCGAGTAGAGATCAATGCTGTTTGCAGGCATTTGTATTATATTTCTTTTCTTTTTCTGCCGGCAAGGATTCCTGCCATCCTACATGCAATTTTACCGGTTGAAAGAGCCTTATAAATCTGCACACCACCCATCACAGACACAGTGATAATTAGTGGCAGGAAGCAGATCAAGTACCTTGCCCTCGCTTCCAAAAGCGCCATGTACATGACAATCCCAAGGAAGCTTAGCGCCAAAACTGTCTGTACACCACTCTCATCCTTCTTTAACCCGATACAGATTCCGGGAATCCCCAGCAAGATAAAGAACCAGACCAACTGACTGTAGGTATTGAACCGTCCGGTCAATGGTGTGTCAAACCAATACAGCTCCCGCAAAAATTCTTTATAAGACGCATCTGTCAGATGCTGATAATCGGAGAAGTAGAATCCTCCTTCTTTTCCCCAGGTAAATGTTCCGTCATTGAAGACCATGGTCAGCTTTCTTAAAAGAAAATAAGGATATCCGATAACACCTCTTTCTTTGATCCTTTCAAAAGCCAACTCAAGTTCTGCCTGTTTCCGTTCCTTGCCGGTGGCATATTGCCCAAAGATCGCCACATCCCCGGAATAATATCCACCTGTGGTCTCCTCGTTCAGCCCCATCAGAAAATAATGATGAAGTGTGGATGAAATCTCTTTATTCGGCGTAAATCCGGTCTTTTCATAGGTGTAAGTTTTCACTCCGCCTGCAACCAATACACAGACTACAATGACCACATACTTCATCAAGAATTGTTTCCACAAAGCTTTTATATCTTTCAATAGCCTGACCAACTCAGTCAGCGCAATCGCAACCAACATAATATACACAGAAGCTTTGATTAACGCACCGATTGTTGCCGACAGACATGCCAATGTAAAGTATAGGTACCTGCCCACTTTTTTGCTACTCGTGACAGAATAAAGATACAGGCAGATGCAGAGAATAGGAAATGTTATGGCCATCATATCCGTATAGGGTATGATTTTCCAAGGACTGAATACCACGCACGCCACATACAGACCCAACATAACTAAAGTAGGAATTACCTGTTTGGTCAGCCGTTTTACTGTCATACAGGACACAAATCCTGCAATGGATACATACGCTTTGTTCATCTGAATCCAGATAAATTCAGCATTATAAGGATATGCACTGTTATTCTTTGCCCAGTCATAAGCTTTTTGCATGAAGTACACAATGGGCACATTATGGGGATACATGGAATAATATACCTCGTCTCCAATAGGCGTTCCAGCCGAAAGATTGTATACTGTTCCTGCCAGACAACTCACATCCCATCCACTATAAAATGCGATACATTTTGAAATCTCCACACCCACAAAATAGACCCCGACAAAAAAGACTGCCAACAGCCCGTTCACACACCAATTTATTTTTTTGTTGTAAGTTACCTTGCGAAACAAATAATAAATAGCAAGCATCACAACAAACAAAACTATTGCAAGTAGCGCAATTACCACGTTATCCAACACGCACGTAATCTTACAGACTTCAAAATAATCCATTCTGTTTCCGATGAAAAACACACAGAATAAAACCGGCAGGAATAATACCATGAATATGATTCCCACAAAGCGCTGCATAAGGCCGGCAAGCTCTCTCATTTTCACCATCATACCCTTTTTTCCTCCATCATATCTTTTTATTACTTTTTTTCAGTATACTTGCCGATATTATACCACACAACTTTTATAGGTGCAACAAAAAGCCCATTTCCTCAAATATTATTGGCTTAAAGCTGTCATATCAGAAGAAATGGACTTTTTATGTTTTTTAAGTTAATTATTTATTGTAGTTTACAATAGCACCAAAATCAGGCTTCAGGGATGCGCCGCCTACCAAACCGCCATCAATATCCGGCTGTGCAAACAGTTCCGGAGCGCTGGAAGCAGATACAGAACCACCATACTGGATGCGGATGGCTGCTGCGGTTGCATCATCGTAGATCTCAGCAATGCAGTCACGGATTGCCTTACATACTTCCTGAGCCTGCTCAGTAGTAGCCACTTTACCGGTTCCGATAGCCCAGATAGGCTCGTAAGCGATCACAGCTGCAGCTGCCTGCTCTGCGGTTACGTTCAGGAAAGCGATCTTGATCTGCTGACGGATGAAGTCGATGGTAACGCCCTGTTCTCTCTGGGTCAGGGTCTCACCACAGCAGATGATGGGAGTGATGCCATGCTCGAAAGCCTTCAGTACTTTCTTATTTACAGTCTCATCGGTCTCTGCAAAATACTCTCTTCTCTCGGAATGTCCGATGATCACGTATTTCACTCCTACGTCGGTGAGCATGTTCGGAGCGATTTCTCCGGTGTATGCCCCCTTCTCTTCGTAGTACATATTCTCAGCACCGATATTGATGTTGGAACCCTTAGCTGCTTCCATAGCAGGAATGATATCGATAGCAGGTACGCAGAATACTACGTCTACATCCTCATTGGCAACAAGGGGCTTTAAGGTATTTACCAGTTCAACGGCCTGACTGGGAGTCATGTTCATCTTCCAGTTACCGGCAATGATTTTCTTTCTAGCCATTTTATTTTCCTCTTTTCAGTTATTTCTTATTTATCATCAGCTGCAGCTACGCCGGGAAGCTCCTTACCCTCAAGGAATTCCAGAGATGCACCGCCGCCAGTGGAGATGTGGCTCATCTTGTCACCGAATCCAAGCTGGTTTACAGCTGCTGCTGAGTCACCGCCACC
>JAFYSG010000149.1 GCA_017559435.1 Lachnospiraceae bacterium | reverse complement strand
TTCTGATAGCTTCATAGAAACCGCCCTGACCATTCAGCACTGCCACAATCACTGCCACGATACCGCCCAGCATAATGATACCCTGTATAAAATCGTTGATGGCAGTAGCCACATAACCACCCAGTATCACATACACACCGGTCAATGCTGCCATAGCGATCACGCACACAGGATAAGGAATGTTAAAAGCCATTCCAAACAATCTGGACAATCCGTTGTATACAGATGCCGTATAAGGAATCAGGAAAATAAAGGAAATGGCAGATGCCGCAATCCGTATTCCATTGGAATCGTATCTTTTGCCGAAATAATCCGGCATTGTGGATGCCGATAAATGCTTACTCATCACCCTGGTTCTTCTGCCCAGAATTACCCATGCAAGCAAGGAACCTATGATTGCATTGCCGATACCGATCCAAGTGGCAGACACACCGTATTTATAACCAAACTGACCTGCATAGCCTACAAACACAACAGCTGAAAAATAAGAGGTTCCGTATGCAAATGCTGTCAGCCAGGGACCCACACTACGTCCGCCCAGAACAAAATCATTAACATTGGTGGCATGCTTTCTGGAATACAATCCCACACCAACCATCACTGCAAAGAAAACAATCAAAAAAATAACCTTGGTAACCATGACCATACCTCCAAATGTTGGATTTGCGTACACATACTACTTCGCTTGCACTATCCCGCTTTAAACTTTTAAAGTACAACGCTTTAAAGCATTAAAGCCTTCTTATTATACAAAACCCTTGCAAAAAAAGCAAGGGTTTCTTTCAATTTTTTCAATTTTTTTATATCTCCGGCAATCCACAGGCTTTAGAACAATTCATCCTGATCAGCTGTCTTGATGCCGGCACCTGCAAGAGCAGCAGCTGCTGCCTGATTTTCATCTACACGAAGGATCATGTAAGCACCCTTGTCAGCAGATAAGAATGCATAAGTGTATTCCACCACCACACCGGCCTCAGAAAGCACCTCCAGAATCGCTGCAAGGCTTCCCGGTTCGTCAGAGATAGCTGTGGCCAGCACATCGGTAACAGTAGTAATATAACCGCCTTCCTTCAGCACTTCATTTGCTTTGTCCGGATTTTCGCAGATAATACGAAGAATACCAAAATCCTGGGTATCGGCGATGGACAGAGCACGAAGATTCACTTCATGGCTTGCAATGTACTTGGTCACTTCCGCCAGCTTACCCTTCTTATTCTCAATAAAAACTGATATTTGCTTTACACTCATTGAAAAAGCCTCCTCTCTACAAGCGAATTACTTAGTCGTGCAGTTTTCTCTTATCGATAACTCTGACAGCCTTACCTTCGCTTCTGGCAATGGTCTTGGGAGCTACCAGATGAACCTTCGGGCTGATACCCAGCATGGTCTTAATGGCTCCCGCAAGCGCCTTCTCCTTCTTAGCGAGATCTTTCACAGTATCGGAGAACTGTTCAGGTGTCAGCTCTACATAGACATCCAGTGTATCTGTATTACGCTCCCTGTCTACCTCGATCAGATAGTTTACAGAATATCCTTCCTTAATCAGTACAGTCTCAATCTGGGACGGGAATACGTTCACACCACGGATGATCATCATATCATCACTTCTTCCCATAGGCTTGGTCATCTTGATCAGAGTACGCCCGCAGGAACATTTCTTTCTGGAAAGAATACAGATGTCTCTGGTACGATATCTTAAAAGAGGGAATGCTTCTTTATCAAGACTGGTAAATACCAGCTCACCCTTAGATCCTTCCGGCAATACCTCTCCGGTCTCAGGATCGATGATTTCTGCCAGGAAGTGGTCTTCATTGATGTGCATACCACTCTGTTCCTCACACTCAAAAGCAACACCGGGACCTGAAGTCTCCGTCAGTCCATAGATGTCGTATGCTTTGATACCCAGATTTTTCTCAATGTCACGACGCATCTCTTCTGTCCAGGGTTCTGCGCCGAAAATACCTGCCTTCAGGTCCAGCTCATCAGGAGAAATCCCCATTTCCTTTAAGGTCTCGCCAATGTAAGCTGCATAGGAAGGGGTGCAACACAGAATGGTAGTATGAAGATCCTGCATAAACTGGATCTGACGCTCTGTATTACCGGAAGACATGGGCAGTGTCAGACAGCCTACCTTATGAGAACCTCCGTTTAAGCCGGCACCTCCTGTAAATAAACCGTAACCGTAAGCAACCTGACACACATCCTCGTCGTTGCCGCCTGCTGCCACGATGGCACGGGCACAGCACTGTTCCCACAGATCCACATCACCCTGAGTATAAAATGCCACTACACGACGACCTGTGGTGCCGCTGGTGGACTGAATACGCACACAGTTCTTTAAGTCTGTGGCCAACAGTCCGTAAGGATAAGCATCTCTTAAGTCTGCTTTGGTGAGGAAAGGAAGCTTGTGCAGGTCATCAATGGACTTGATATCCTCCGGTTTTACTCCCTTTTCATCCATAAGGTTACGATAATACTCCACATTTTCATATACGTGCTTTACCTGTTTTACAAGCTTCTCGCTCTGTATGGTACGAAGCTCTTCCACAGATGCACACTCTATTTCCGGCTGATAATAATTTGCCATGCTAGTCGTTCTCCTTTCTCTTGTCTGTCTTTCTGATATTTATGAAAGAACATAGCCTACTTCAAAGGCTTTCTTGTTAATCTCAACAGTCTTTGGAGGAACGGTCTTCTCGATCACTTCAAGCCACGCTTCTTTGGTGAAATCCATGTGTCTGGCAGCCACACCCAGCACGATGATATTAAATACCTTGGAATTGCCCAACTTCAGTGCTTCTTCCATAGCATTTACTTTATAAACCTTGTGTTCCTTCTCCAGGTTCTCGATGATATTCTCCGGATAGCTGGCAGCACCGGTCACTACGGTAATGGGATCAATACGATGCTCATTCACTACGATAGCTCCATCCTTCTTCAGGAAATGAGCATAACGTTTAGCTTCCAGCATCTCAAATGCAATCAGTACATCTGCCTGACCTTCCTCTACGATAGGCTCTGCAACCTTCTCACCATAGCGTACAAAGGTAACAACACTTCCGCCACGCTGTGCCATTCCATGTACCTCGGAAAGCTTCACATCATAGCCCTGGTCCACTG
>JAFYSG010000148.1 GCA_017559435.1 Lachnospiraceae bacterium | reverse complement strand
CGAGGTCCAGAAGGACTCGTATCAGTGGTTTTTAGACGAAGGCTTGAAAGAAGTTTTCGATGATATCTCTCCGATTGCGGACTACAGCGGTTCCTTAAGTCTTGATTTTGTAGGCTTTGAGCTGTGTGTAAAGGACGCAAAATATACAATAGAAGAGTGTAAAGAAAGAGATGCTACTTATGCTGCACCTCTTAAGGTTAAAGTACGCTTGTATAATAAGGAAAAAGAAGAAATCAGCGAACATGAGATCTTCATGGGTGATATGCCTTTGATGACCGAGACAGGTACTTTCGTGATCAACGGTGCTGAGCGTGTTATCGTAAGCCAGTTGGTTCGTTCACCGGGTATTTATTATGGTATAGGTCATGATAAGATTGGTAAGAAGCTGTTTTCCAGTACCGTGATCCCCAACCGTGGCGCATGGCTTGAGTACGAGACAGATTCTAATGACGTATTTTATGTGCGCGTGGACAGAACCCGTAAGGTACCCATCACTGTGTTGATCCGTGCACTTGGCGTTGGTACGAATGATGAAATTCGTGAGCTTTTCGGTGAGGAACCGAAGATTGAAGCCAGTTTTTCCAAGGACACTGCTGAGAATTATCAGGAGGGTCTGTTAGAGTTATACAAGAAGATCCGTCCCGGCGAGCCTCTTAGTGTTGAAAGTGCAGAGTCTCTGATCAATGCTATGTTCTTTGATCCCCGCAGATATGATTTGGCCAAAGTCGGAAGATATAAATTTAATAAGAAGCTGATGCTTCGTAACAGAATCAGGAATCAGGTTCTGGCTGCAGATGTTGTGGATCCTTCTACCGGAGAGATTTTGGCATCAGCAGGCACTAAGGTATCCAAAGAGCTGGCTGATAGCATTCAGAATGCAGCAGTTCCTTTTGTATATATTGAGACAGAAGAGAGAAATATTAAGGTGTTGTCCAACATGATGGTGGCTCTGACCCATTATGTGGATTGTAATCCCAGAGAGTTGGGAATTACAGAGCTGGTATATTATCCTGTGCTTGCTCAGATTCTGGAGGAGTACAGCGATGATCCTGAGAAGTTGGCTGAGGCCATCAAGAAGAATGTGTATGAGCTGATGCCCAAGCACATTACCAAAGAAGATATCATTGCGTCCATTAACTATAACATCCATCTGGAATATGGTCTGGGCAATGATGACGATATCGACCATCTGGGTAACAGACGTATCCGTGCGGTAGGTGAGCTTTTACAGAATCAGTATCGTATCGGTCTGTCCAGAATGGAGAGAGTGGTACGTGAGCGCATGACTACTCACGATTCTGAGGATATTTCTCCTCAGTCCCTGATCAATATTAAGCCTGTTACGGCTGCAGTAAAGGAATTCTTCGGATCCTCCCAGCTGTCACAGTTTATGGACCAGAATAACCCTTTGGGTGAATTGACACATAAGAGACGTCTGTCTGCTTTAGGCCCTGGTGGTCTGTCCCGAGACAGAGCCGGATTCGAGGTTCGAGATGTACACTACTCCCACTACGGAAGAATGTGTCCTATCGAGACGCCTGAAGGTCCTAACATCGGTCTGATTAACTCTTTGGCAAGCTATGCACGTATTAACGAGTATGGTTTTGTAGAGGCGCCTTATCGTGTCATCGATAAAACGGATCCTGCGAACCCTCGTGTTACCGAAGAAGTAGTGTATATGACGGCAGACGAAGAAGACAATTACCATGTGGCACAGGCTAGTGAAGCTTTGGATGCGGAAGGACATTTCGTTCGTAAGTCTGTATCCGGTCGTTACCGCGAAGAGACCCAGGAATATCCCAGATCCATGTTTGATTACATGGACGTATCTCCTAAGATGGTATTTTCAGTGGCTACTGCACTGATTCCCTTCCTGGAGAACGACGATGCGAACCGTGCGCTGATGGGTTCCAACATGCAGCGTCAGGCAGTGCCTCTTCTGACCACGGAAGCACCTGTAGTCGGAACCGGTATGGAAGTGAAGACTGCCGTTGACTCCGGTGTATGTCAGGTGGCAAAGAAGTCCGGTACGGTAATGTATGTATCTTCCAATATGATCCGTATCGCTTATGATGACGGTGAGAAGGAAGAGTTCCATTTGACCAAGTTTGCAAGAAGTAACCAGTCTAACTGTTACAATCAGAAGCCTATCGTATTTAAGGGTGACCATGTGGAAGCAGGTCAGGTTATCGCTGACGGTCCTTCTACAAGGGATGGTGAGCTTGCGCTTGGTAAGAATCCGCTGATCGGATTTATGACCTGGGAAGGTTATAACTACGAGGATGCTGTTCTGTTAAGTGAAAGACTGGTGATGGAAGATGTATATACTTCCGTTCACATTGAAGAATATGAGGCAGAAGCACGTGACACCAAGTTAGGACCCGAGGAAATCACTCGTGATGTTCCCGGTGTAGGTGATGATGCTCTGAAGGATCTGGATGACAGAGGAATCATCCGTATCGGTGCAGAGGTTCGCGCCGGTGATATTCTGGTTGGTAAGGTTACACCTAAGGGTGAGACGGAGCTGACCGCAGAGGAGAGACTGCTTCGTGCTATTTTCGGTGAAAAGGCGAGAGAAGTAAGAGATACCTCTCTGAAAGTTCCTCACGGTGAATACGGTATCGTAGTAGATGCCAAGATATTTACCAGAGAAAATTGTGACGAATTATCTCCCGGTGTAAACCAGGCAGTTCGTATTTATATTGCACAGAAGAGAAAGATTTCCGTAGGTGATAAGATGGCAGGCCGTCACGGTAACAAGGGTGTAGTTTCCCGTGTGCTGCCGGTAGAGGATATGCCTTATCTGCCCAACGGCCGACCTCTGGATATCGTATTGAATCCTCTGGGCGTGCCTTCCCGTATGAATATCGGACAGGTATTGGAAATTCATCTTTCACTGGCTGCCAAGGCATTGGGCTTTAACGTAGCTACGCCTGTATTTGACGGTGCTAACGAGAATGATATCATGGATACTTTGGATCTGGCCAATGATTACGTGAATCTGGAGTGGGAAGAGTTTGAGGCAAAGCATAAAGAAGAACTGCTTCCTGAAGTGGTTGATTATCTGTATGAGAATAGAGAGCACAGAAAGCTTTGGAAGGGTGTGCCTATTTCACGCGATGGTAAAGTACGTCTTCGTGACGGACGTACCGGTGAGTATTTTGACAGTGCTGTTACCATTGGACACATGCATTACCTGAAGCTGCATCACCTGGTAGACGATAAGATCCATGCCCGTTCTACCGGCCCGTACTCCTTAGTTACCCAGCAGCCTCTGGGTGGTAAGGCGCAGTTCGGCGGACAGCGTTTCGGTGAGATGGAAGTTTGGGCACTGGAAGCCTACGGTGCATCTTACACATTGCAGGAGATCCTGACTGTGAAGTCCGATGACGTGGTAGGACGTGTGAAGACTTATGAAGCAATTATTAAGGGAGATAACATTCCTGCTCCCGGAATTCCTGAGTCCTTTAAGGTACTCCTTAAGGAACTGCAGGCACTTGGTCTGGATGTGAAAGTACTTCGCGAGGATCAGACAGAAGTGGAAATCATGGAAACTATCGATTATGGTGACACCGACTATCGCTTTGAGATGGAAGGCGATCATAAGTATAACGATATGGACAGTGAGTCACTTGGAGAAATGGGTTATCAGAAGCAGGAGTTCGACGAGGAGAGCGGCGAGCTTGTGAATGCTGATGATGATCTGGATATGGATGATTACGATGACGACTTCGATGGAGAAGACGATGAATTCTAATATGGAAGGGAGTGCCATATATGTCAGAAACAATGAGTGCAAACTACCAACCGATGACATTTGATGCCATTAAGATTGGATTGGCTTCACCGGATAAGATCCGTGAATGGTCTCATGGAGAGGTGTTAAAGCCTGAGACCATCAACTACAGAACCTTAAAGCCTGAAAGGGAAGGTCTGTATTGTGAGAAAATCTTCGGACCCAGCAAGGACTGGGAATGTCATTGTGGTAAATACAAGAAAATCAGATATAAAGGTGTAGTCTGCGATAGATGTGGCGTTGAAGTAACCAAGGCCAGTGTCCGCAGAGAACGTATGGGACATATCGAGCTGGCAGCTCCGGTTTCCCACATCTGGTATTTTAAGGGGATACCCAGCCGTATGGGTCTGATCTTGGATCTGTCCCCAAGAGTACTGGAGAAAGTGTTGTACTTTGCATCTTATATCGTACTGGATCCCGGTGAGTCTAATCTGGAATTAAAGCAGATACTGTCTGAGAGAGAGTATCAGGATGCCAGAGAGACCTGGGGCAATAAATTCCGCGTAGGTATGGGTGCGGAAGCCATTCAGGAGCTTCTTAAGGCTATTGATCTGGAGAAGGAATCCGTAGAACTGAAGGCCGGGTTAAAAGAATCTTCCGGACAGAAGCGTGCCCGTATCATTAAGAGACTGGAAGTAGTGGAGGCTTTCCGCGAATCCGGCAACAGACCTGAATGGATGGTAATGGATGTGATCCCTGTGATCCCGCCCGATCTGCGTCCTATGGTTCAGTTAGACGGTGGTCGTTTCGCTACCTCTGACCTGAACGATCTGTACAGAAGAATTATTAACAGAAATAACCGTCTGAAGAGACTGTTGGAGCTGGGTGCACCTGATATTATCGTTCGCAATGAGAAGAGAATGCTTCAGGAAGCCGTAGATGCTCTGATCGACAACGGCAGAAGAGGACGTCCTGTTACCGGCCCTGGCAACAGAGCACTGAAATCTCTGTCCGATATGCTGAAAGGTAAATCCGGACGTTTCCGTCAGAACCTGTTAGGTAAGCGTGTAGACTACTCCGGTCGTTCCGTTATCGTGGTAGGTCCTGAACTGAAGATTTATCAGTGTGGTCTGCCCAAGGAGATGGCGATTGAGTTGTTTAAACCCTTCGTTATGAAGGAATTGGTATATAAGGGTATCAGCCAGAATATCAAGAATGCCAAGAAGCTGGTGGAGAGACTGGACACCCAGGTATGGGATGTGCTGGAAGAGGTTATCAAAGAGCATCCTGTTATGCTGAACCGTGCTCCTACACTGCACAGACTGGGAATTCAGGCATTTGAGCCCATTCTGGTAGAGGGTAAGGCCATCAAACTGCATCCCCTGGTATGTACCGCGTTCAATGCGGACTTCGATGGTGACCAGATGGCGGTACACCTTCCTCTGTCCGTAGAGGCACAGGCAGAATGTCGTTTTCTGCTTCTGTCTCCCAACAACCTGTTGAAGCCTTCCGATGGTGGCCCTGTGGCTGTTCCTTCCCAGGATATGGTGCTTGGTATCTACTATCTGACCCAGGAAAGACCCGGTGCTGTAGGTGAAGGCAAGTTCTTTAAGAATGTGAATGAAGCTATTCTGGCTTATGAGAATAAAGCTTGTACGCTGCATTCCAGAATCACTGTGCGTGTGACTAAGAAGAATGCAGAGGGTGAGCTGGTAAGCGGTAACGTAGAATCTACTTTGGGACGCTTCCTCTTCAATGAGATTCTGCCTCAGGATCTGGGCTTTGTGGACAGAACCGTGCCTGAGAATTTATTGAAGCTGGAGGTTGACTTCCATGTAGGTAAGAAGGGGCTGAAGCAGATCCTGGAGAAGGTTATCAATACCCATGGAGCTTCCAAGACTGCTGAAGTACTGGATGACGTTAAGGCAATCGGTTATAAGTATTCTACCAGAGCTGCCATGACCGTATCCGTTTCCGATATGACCGTGCCTGAGAAGAAGCCGGAGCTTCTGGCTGCTGCACAGGCAACTGTGGATAAGATTTCCGCTAACTTCCGCCGTGGTCTCATTACGGAAGAAGAGAGATACCGTGCGGTTGTAGAGACCTGGAATGAGACCGATAAGGAGCTGACAGATGTACTGCTTGCCGGCCTGGATAAGTATAACAACATCTTCATGATGGCTGACTCCGGTGCCCGTGGTTCCAACCAGCAGATCAAACAGCTGGCAGGTATGCGTGGTCTGATGGCTGATACAACCGGTAGAACCATTGAGTTGCCTATTAAGTCTAACTTCCGTGAAGGTCTGGACGTGCTGGAGTACTTTATGTCCGCTCACGGTGCACGTAAGGGTCTGTCCGATACCGCTCTGCGTACAGCGGACTCCGGTTACCTGACAAGACGAATGGTTGACGTATCTCAGGAACTGATCATCCGCGAGGTTGATTGCTGTGAAGGCAAGGCTGAAGTTCCCGGAATGGTTGTGAAAGCATTTATGGATGGCAAGGAGACCATTGAAGGACTGAAGGATCGTATCACAGGAAGATATACCTGCGAAGATATTAAGGACCGTGACGGCAATACCATCGTAAAACGAAACCATATGATCACACCCAGCCGCGCTGCTAAGATCTTAAGCGTGGGCGTTAATGAGAATGGTGAGCCTGTAGAGGCTGTTAAGATCCGTACGATACTGACATGCCGCTCTCATGTAGGTATCTGTGCAAAATGTTACGGTGCCAACATGGCAACCGGTGAAGCTGTTCAGGTAGGTGAAGCAGTAGGTATCATTGCTGCACAGTCTATCGGTGAGCCCGGTACACAGTTGACCATGAGAACCTTCCATACCGGTGGTGTGGCAGGTGACGATATCACACAGGGTCTTCCCCGTGTAGAAGAACTTTTTGAGGCAAGAAAACCCAAAGGACTTGCGATTATTGCAGAGTTTGCCGGTAAGGCGGAGATCCGCGATACCAAGAAGAAGCGTGAAGTAGTGATCACCAATGATGAGACCGGTGAATCTAAGGCATATTTGATCCCTTACGGTTCCCGTATCAAAGTAATGGATGGTCAGATACTGGAAGCCGGTGATGAACTGACTGAAGGTAGTGTAAATCCTCACGACCTGTTGAAGATCAAAGGTATCCGTGCTGTACAGGATTATATGCTCCGTGAAGTTCAGAGAGTATATCGTCTGCAAGGTGTAGATATTGCTGATAAGCATATTGAAGTGATCGTACGTCAGATGCTGAAGAAGATCCGTATCGAGAATAACGGAGATACTGATTTCCTGCCCGGTACACTGGTTGACATTCTTGACTTTGAAGATATGAACGAGCAGTTGATCCAAGAAGGCAAGCAGCCGGCAGAAGGCAAGCAGGTAATGCTTGGTATTACCAAAGCAGCACTGGCTACCAACTCCTTCCTGTCCGCAGCATCTTTCCAGGAGACCACCAAGGTTCTGACGGAAGCTGCTATCAAGGGTAAGATCGATCCGTTGATCGGTCTGAAAGAGAATGTAATTATAGGTAAGCTGATTCCTGCAGGTACAGGTATGAAGCGATACCGTGAGACCAGACTGAGCACTGATGCAGTGGAGATCTCCTTTGATGAAAATAGTTTTGATGAAGAGTTATTGGATTTCACCCTGGAAGAAAATGATGCTGAGTCAGAATTGACAGTGGAAGATTCTGTACAGGAATTGGCATTAGATTTTTCTGAAACTGATGAGTAAGAAGACGATACTTTTGACGCAGAAGAATCGGAAGAGATCCAAGACTTTGAGGAATAAGTTGATTGTCACTGTTGATAAGTTGACAGGCAAGCGTTAGTATGAACAAAAGTGCCGTGGAGAATACCTGCGGCACTTTTTTGCAAGAGGCAGGAGGAACAGCAATATGAAAGTATTGGTTACAGGTGTGAAAGGCCAGCTTGGCTATGATGTGGTGAAAGAACTGGAGAAAAGAAGAATCACTGCTGTGGGAGTAGATATCGACGAGATGGATATCACTGATTACGTAAGTGTAGATAAGGTGATCAAAGAGTCTGCTCCTGATGCCGTGATTCATTGTGCGGCGTATACAGCAGTAGATGCAGCAGAGGATAATGTGGAGCTGTGTAGGAAAGTAAATGCTGATGGTACAGCCAATATTGCTAAAGTATGTAAAGAACTTGATATTAAGATGATGTATATCAGTACAGATTATGTCTTTGACGGACAAGGCGTAAGACCTTGGGAACCTGATGATGAGAGACATCCCTTGAATGTGTACGGTCAGACCAAATACGAAGGAGAGATAGCTGTTACAGATGCACTGGACAAGTTTTTTGTGGTACGTATTGCCTGGGTGTTTGGTGTGAATGGCAAGAATTTTATCAAGGCCATACTGAATAAGGCTAAGACAGTCGATACGTTAACAGTTGTAAATGATCAGTTTGGATCTCCTACGTATACTTATGACCTGGCAAGGCTTCTGGTAGATATGATCCAGACTGATAAGTATGGTTTTTACCATGCCACCAATGAAGGCATCTGTACCTGGTATGAATTTGCCTGCGAGATTATCCGTCAGGCCGGTATGGATACTAAGGTGCTTCCTGTTTCGGCAGACCAGTATCCGGCCAAGGCAAAGCGCCCTACCAATAGTCGTATGAGCAAGGAAAAACTGACAGAGAATGGTTTTGAGAAGCTTCCGGGCTGGCAGGATGCTTTGGCGCGGTATTTGGAGGTTATTTTGTAAAATGCCTTATAAAAATCAAAAAAACTCTTGACAATACTTCCGCAAACAAGTATACTAAACAAGTGTGCCAGCACATTCTTTTTTGGTGCGCAGCATACTCTAAGTATTTTGTTTGCGGATGTTTTATATCTGTGAATAAAATGGAAAAATTTATCAATACTAAGAAAGAGGTGAAACAGAATGCCAACATTTAACCAGTTAGTAAGAAAAGGACGTGAGACAACAGTTAAGAAGTCTACTGCACCGGCTCTGCAGAAGGGTTACAACTCCCTGCACAAGAAGGCTACAGATGCTTCTGCTCCTCAGAAGAGAGGTGTATGTACTGCTGTTAAGACAACAACTCCTAAGAAGCCTAACTCCGCACTTAGAAAGATCGCCAGAGTACGTCTTTCCAACGGAATCGAAGTTACAAGCTA
This sequence comes from Lachnospiraceae bacterium, assembly GCA_017559435.1. Taxonomy (GTDB): domain Bacteria; phylum Bacillota; class Clostridia; order Lachnospirales; family Lachnospiraceae; genus Acetatifactor. The sequence goes on along the minus strand of JAFYSG010000148.1, from coordinate 2,566 downwards.
CATTCCCGGTGAAGGACACAACCTGCAGGAGCACAGCGTTGTTCTGATCAGAGGTGGAAGAGTTAAAGACTTACCTGGTACCAGATACCACATCATCCGTGGTACCCTTGATACTGCAGGTGTTGCTAACAGAAAGCAGGCCCGTTCCAAATACGGCGCTAAGAGACCTAAGGCTGCTAAGAAGTAATCTGACGGTCAGTTGAGAGTACCACTCAAACGTAACTAAGAAAAGTGTTGGATTTCTGTGATACAGATATAACAGCACGTACACTTGGGGAAACACATGTGAGTACCGATGATTTAATAGTTTATTATTATTAAGGAGGGAAGAACCGTGCCACGTAAAGGACATATTCAGAAGAGAGATGTATTAGCTGATCCTTTATACAACAACAAAGTAGTGACCAAGCTGATCAACAACATTATGTTGGATGGTAAGAAGGGCGTTGCTCAGAAGATTGTATACGGAGCATTTGCTAAGGTAGAAGAGAAGGCTGGAAAGCCCGCTCTGGAAGTATTTGAAGAGGCTATGAACAATATCATGCCTGTTCTGGAAGTAAAAGCAAGACGTATCGGTGGTGCTACCTATCAGGTGCCTATCGAGGTTAGGGCTGACAGACGTCAGGCTCTGGGACTTCGCTGGCTGACCGCTTACTCCCGTAAGAGAGGCGAGAAGACCATGGAAGACAGACTTGCAAATGAAATTCTTGATGCAGCTAACAATACCGGTGCTGCAGTGAAGAAGAAAGAAGACGTTCACAAGATGGCAGAGGCAAACAAGGCTTTTGCTCATTACAGATTTTAATCGGAGGACAAAATCTTGGCTGGAAGAGAATATCCATTAGAGAGAACCAGAAATATTGGTATTATGGCTCATATCGATGCTGGTAAGACTACCACAACCGAGCGTATCCTGTATTATACTGGTGTAAACTATAAGATTGGTGATACTCATGAAGGTACTGCTACCATGGACTGGATGGCTCAGGAGCAGGAGAGAGGTATTACCATCACTTCCGCAGCTACCACTTGTCACTGGACGCTGCAGGAGAACTGCAAGGCTAAGGACGGTGCTTTAGAGCATCGTATCAATATTATTGATACACCGGGTCACGTTGACTTCACTGTAGAAGTAGAACGTTCCCTTCGTGTATTGGATGGTGCTGTGGGTGTTTTCTGTGCTAAGGGTGGTGTAGAGCCTCAGTCTGAAAACGTATGGCGTCAGGCTGATACCTACCAGGTACCTCGTATGGCTTTCATCAACAAGATGGACATCCTGGGTGCTAACTTCTACGGCGCAGTAGAACAGATTAAGACCAGACTTGGCAAGAATGCAATCTGCATTCAGTTGCCGATCGGTAAAGAAGAAAACTTCAAGGGAATCATCGACCTGTTTGAGATGAAAGCTTACATCTATAATGATGATAAGGGCGATGACATTACAGTAACAGATGATCTTGGAGATATGAAGGATGATGCTGAACTGTATCGTGCAGAGCTGGTAGAGAAGATCTGCGAGCTGGATGACGATTTGATGATGGCATATCTTGAGGGCGAAGAGCCCAGCAATGAAGAGCTGAAGGCAGCTCTGAGAAAAGCTACCTGCGAGTGTACAGCAATTCCCGTATGCTGCGGTACCGCTTACAGAAATAAAGGTGTTCAGAAGTTACTGGATGCTATCGTAGAGTATATGCCTTCACCCTTAGATATCCCTGCAATCAAGGGTATTGACCTTGATGGTAATGAAGTAGAGAGACATTCTTCTGATGACGAACCTTTCTCTGCTCTGGCATTCAAGATCATGACAGACCCCTTTGTAGGTAAGCTTGCTTACTTCCGTGTGTATTCAGGTAGTATGAACTCAGGTTCTTACGTACTGAATTCCACAAAAGATAAGAAGGAACGTGTAGGACGTATTCTGCAGATGCATGCTAACAAGCGTGCAGAGCTGGATAAGGTTTACTCCGGTGATATCGCAGCAGCAGTTGGATTCAAGTTCACCACAACCGGTGATACCATCTGTGACGATCAGCACCCTGTAATCCTGGAGTCCATGGAATTCCCCGAGCCCGTTATCGAGCTGGCTATCGAGCCTAAGACCAAAGCAGGTCAGGGTAAGATGGGTGAAGCTCTTGCAAAACTGGCTGAAGAAGATCCTACCTTCCGTGCTCACACCAATCAGGAAACCGGACAGACCATCATTGCAGGTATGGGTGAGCTGCATCTGGAGATCATCGTTGACCGTCTGCTTCGTGAATTCAAGGTAGAGGCTAACGTAGGTGCTCCTCAGGTTGCTTACAAAGAAGCTATCACCAAGGCTGTTGAGGTTGACTCCAAGTACGCTAAGCAGTCCGGTGGTCGTGGACAGTATGGTCACTGTAAAGTTAAATTCGAGCCCATGGACCCCAACGGCGATCAGCTGTTCAAGTTCGAATCTTCCGTTGTCGGTGGTGCTATTCCTAAGGAATACATCCCTGCAGTCGGCGTGGGTATCGAAGAAGCTACTCACGCAGGTATCCTTGGCGGATTCCCTGTAGTAGGTGTATACGCTAACGTATATGATGGT
>JAFYSG010000147.1 GCA_017559435.1 Lachnospiraceae bacterium | reverse complement strand
GTATGTCACTTGCAAACTCATTAGAACAGACCAACAATCTTACCATCATTGTCCACGTCAATTCCATAAGCAGCAGGTTGTTTGGAAAGACCCGGCATAGTCATCACGGCGCCGGTAAGTACTACTACAAATCCTGCTCCTGCTGATACATATACTTCTCTCACATTCAATTCAAAACCTTCCGGTCTTCCCAACAGTGCAGGATCATCGGAAAGAGAATATTGGGTCTTAGCCATACAAACCGGGAAATTGCCGTAACCGATTTTTTCAATCTGAGCTATCTGCTTTATAGCAGCAGGTGCAAAATTAACACTTTCAGCACCATAGATTTCTTTGGCGACCTTGGTGATCTTATCCTTGATACTCAATTCATCTTCATATAAAACATGGAAATTACTTTCCTTCTTCTCAATGGTCTCAAGCACTTTCTCAGCCAGGGCAATACCGCCTTCACCACCCTTGGCCCACACTTCGGACAGGGCAAATTCACAGTTTCTGTCTTCACAGAACTGTCTTACGAAAGCAATTTCTTCTTCTGAATCTGTCACAAAAGAATTGAGGGTTACTACTACAGGCACACCATATTTCTGGAGATTCTCAATATGCTTCTCCAGATTTACGATACCCTTTTTCAGCGCATCCATATTGGGTGTTGAAAGCTCTGCCTTAGGTATGCCGCCATTATATTTCAAAGCTCTGATGGTTGCTACCAAAACAGTAACTGCAGGTTTAAGCCCCGCCATTCTGCACTTGATATCATAGAATTTCTCTGCTCCCAGATCCGCACCGAATCCCGCTTCAGTAATGCAGTAATCTGCCATTTTCAATGCAGTCTTGGTAGCTCTAACAGAGTTACAGCCATGGGCGATATTGGCAAAAGGTCCGCCGTGAATCAAAGCAGGTGTGTGCTCCAATGTCTGGATCAGATTGGGCTTTAAAGCATCCTTCAAAAGAGCTGCCATAGCACCTACTGCCTTCAGATCACCTGCAGTAACAGGCTCTCCGGCATAATTATAAGCTACTACGATCCTGGAAAGTCTGTCTTTCAGATCCTTCATATCATCAGCCAGACACAATATGGCCATGATCTCACTTGCTACAGTGATGACAAAATGGTCCTCTCTCACCACACCGTCCAGCTTATTACCCAGACCTACTACAATATTACGCAGTACTCTGTCGTTCATATCCATACAACGCTTCCAAACCACCTGTCTGGTATCGATCTGCAGCTCATTACCCTGCTGAATGTGATTATCTAAAAGTGCAGCCAAAAGATTATTGGCAGAGGTAATGGCATGGAAGTCTCCTGTAAAATGCAGGTTCAAGTCTTCCATAGGAACCACCTGTGCGTATCCGCCTCCTGCAGCACCGCCTTTGATTCCGAAGCAGGGACCTAAAGAGGGCTCTCGAAGAGCGATCACGGCTTTCTTCCCCAATTTACCAAAAGCCTGCCCCAGACCTACGCTGGTGGTAGTCTTCCCTTCTCCTGCCGGAGTAGGATTGATCGCTGTCACGAGAATCAACTTTCCATCGGGGTTATCCTTGATCTTCTCCATATACTCATCTGAAATCTTTGCTTTATATTTTCCATAAAGCTCTAATTCGTCCGGGGTGATCCCAAGTCTGGCTGCCACCTCAGTGATGGGCTCCATAATCGCTTCCTGAGCAATCTGAATGTCTGTTTTCATCTTTAATCCTCCTTAGAATGCCTATGTTAATAACATATAAACTTATATTTCTTCCAGCAGCTGTTCAAACTGCTCCATACTCATCAATACCTTACGGGGCTTGGTTCCTTCTTCTTCCCCCACCACACCATACTCTGCCAACTGATCCATGATCCTGGCTGCTCTGTTGAATCCGATCTTAAATACACGCTGCAGCATACCGATGGATGCCTTGTCCTTGTCGATAATAAACTTACCGGCTTCAGCAAAGTATTCGTCACGCTCCTCTGCCTGCTGACCGGAACCGGAACTTACACTTCCACTGCCGATATTACGAATCTGCTCTTCGATGTCTTCTGCGTATGTATTGCCAATAGCCTGATTCTTTAGAAAATCAACTACATCCGATACTTCCTTATCCGATACAAAAGCGCCCTGTACACGTGCCGGTTTGGAATAACCCTGGGGATAAAAAAGCATATCTCCCTTTCCAAGAAGCTTCTCTGCACCGTTCATATCCAGAATGGTACGTGAATCTACACCACTGGATACGGAGAAAGCCACACGGCTGGGCATGTTAGCCTTGATCAACCCCGTGATCACGTCAACACTGGGTCTCTGGGTGGCAATGATCAGGTGGATACCGGCAGCTCTTGCAAGCTGTGCCAGACGACAGATGGATTCCTCTACCTCACCGGGTGATACCATCATCAAGTCTGCCAACTCATCTACGATGATCACGATCTGAGGCAATTTAGCCGGTGCATCCTCCTGCCCCTGCTCCCGCATGGATTCAACCTTCTTGTTATATCCCTTCAGATCACGGACATTGAAATCTGCAAATTTCTTGTAGCGGTCTGTCATCTCTGAAACACCCCAATGCAACGCTGCTGATGCCTTTTTAGGATCTGTCACCACAGGGATCAACAGGTGGGGAATACCATTATATACGCTTAGCTCCACCACCTTAGGGTCTACCATGATCAGCTTCACATCGTCCGGATGAGACTTGTACAATATACTCATGATCAACGTATTGATACAGACTGATTTACCGGATCCCGTGGCACCGGCGATCAGCATATGAGGCATCTTGGCGATATCTGCCACCACAATCTGCCCGGCGATATCCTTCCCCACTGCAAATGCCAGGTTAGAGGGAAATTCTCTGAACTTACTGCTCTCTAACAGATCACGAAGAGCTACCGGTGAATTCTCTTTATTAGGCACTTCGATGCCAATGGCAGCTTTCCCCGGAATAGGCGCCTCTATACGGATATCCGTAGCAGCCAGATTCAGCTTGATATCATCTGCCAAATTTACAATTTTACTAACTTTTACACCCTGCTCCGGCTGTAACTCATATCTGGTCACGCTTGGACCCTGACTGATATCTGTGATGGTTACGTTTACACCAAAGGTGCTTAAGGTCTGCTGCAGTCTCAGTGCTGTCTCTTTCAACTCCCTTGTGGAATCTGCCGTAACAGGATTGCCTCTCTGCAATCTGGAAAGAGGAGGAAACATATATTTCTTGGGCACTTTATTCTGCATTTCCTTGCGGATCTCAGCCTCCTGAGGACTGATATTAGTGTCGTGATCCTCAGGCAATTTTGCTGTGGGCTTAGCCTTTGCAGTTGCCTCACTATGTACCTGGATAGCATCTACTTCCTGTTTCGTAAACTGCTTCACAGGCTCTTGTCTCTGCACAGTGGGTACTTCTTCCATTGTCATCTGATGGACAGAACGTACACGTATCTTTTCAAAGTCAAAGGCAGGCTGCTGTTGTACCTGTTCATCTTTTGGTTCCTGAACCGAAAACTCTGCCCTGACATCTTTTAGATCTTCCAAAGTTATTTCATGAATATCATCTCTGCGCTGTGTGCCAGGCTTTTCTAAAGCAGTGTCAAACATTACTCCAGTAACTTTTTTATTCATTCTGAGAATTTTCTCATCCTCACGTACTTCTGCCTTCTGACGCCTTCCTTCCACACGCCTTTGCTTTTCTGCGGCTCGAAGTTTGTCCTGCCCGGCACGTTTCAGTCTGTCGTGCTCTTCCAGCTCTTCTTGTCTCAGCCTATCACGTTCTTTAAGCTCTTCCCGCCGCAGTCTGTTACGTTCTTCTGCTTCTTCCCGCCTGGCTCTTGCAGCCTCCCTACGATACGCTGCATCTTCCCTAAGACGTGAACCACCTTCCCTCATTCCTTTAAGAATAGACCTCTCGGTCAAAAGAATGATACTGATGATGGAACACAAAAGTACCACCAAAACAGTTCCTATGGTCTCCAGATATAGCTGTAGCAGATAACTTAAACTTCCCGCAAGACAGCCACCACCGTCTCTCTCTGTCACACTTTCCTCATACAAAGCTTTTACATCATAATATTCCAACTTTGCAGCACTGCCTGCGATCAAGTCGCAGACCACACCAATCATGAGAAACAACACGGTTCCCGCCAGCATTTTTCTGACTGCTGTGGGACTCCCCTCATTTGCAGACCAAAATGCCACTGCAACGAACAATACGATAGGTACAATATATGAAGTAAAGCCGAAGAGACCAAACATAACACTGCTGACAACATCTCCAACAGGTCCGATCACACCAAAATTACATAAAAACAATATTACCATGACCACGAATAATATGATCAGACCAATCTCCTGAAACAATTCGCTGTCTCTGGCCGCCTGATGTGCATCCCTATTTCTGGCTGCCGTATGGGGTTTTTTAGAAGAATTACCACGTGTATTACTGCTCTTTGCGGTACCTTTACCGGAAGTTTGCGTTCTCTTACCGGAAGCTGATGTCTTCTTATTTGCGCTCTTGCCTGATGTTGATGCCATATCATCCCACCCCTTGTCTACTACTTTTAAAATACACCTTTTTATAGTATACCATTTTTCGGGCTGATTGTCATCATCAATTTTTAACGAATGATCAGCTCATGCAATTTTTTGACAGCTTTATCAATACCACCCACTTCATCAATGATCCCATGACGTACCGTTTCTTCCCCAACAAGGATCGTTCCCACATCTTTGGTAAGCACGCCGGTCTCCATCATAAGTGCTTCCAGCCTCTCTTGTGTGATCTTACAGTGATCACAGACAAAGCCTGTGATACGATCCTGAATCTGTTTGAAATAATCAAAGGTCTGGGGAACACCTATCACCATTCCATTCATACGTACCGGATGAATGACCATAGTTCCCGTGGGAACAATAAAAGAATAATCTGTACTGACTGCTATGGGAACGCCGATAGAATGACTGCCGCCAAGGACCAGTGAAACTGTGGGTTTGCTTAAAGAACCAAGCATCTCCGCAATGGCAAGCCCGGCTTCCACATCACCGCCCATGGTATTTAACAATACAAGAACCCCCTGAATCTCACAACTATCCTCAATGGCAGCCAGTTGCGGCAGTATATGCTCATATTTTGTAGTCTTAGAGTTGTTTGACAGATTGTCATGTCCTTCTATCTCTCCAATGATGGTCAACAGATGAATGTTATGCTTTTTATCATTTTTATTAAGAGTTAATTGACCATTTTTCTCAATCCTCTCATCTGCATGCTTTTCTGCATCAATTTTTTCTTGTTCCTTACTTATTTCTGCCATATTATTTCTCCCACATTCTTTAAAGGCTCAAAGGCTTTTTGTTTTACTCGCAAAAAAAGACCTGCACAGCAGGCCTTCTTAGTATAACCGTAATATGGCTTTTTTATATATCAAAATCATCTTCTTCCGAAATTTCAATGTCGAAGTGCATCCATTCTTCCTGAGGTTCCACACTATATTCAAGTGCTTTCTTCACATGCTTTTTAGGCAATGGCAACGGATTTTCTATGTATTTCACCTGTTTGGGCGCTTCTTGCATCTTTATTTCCTCGGTATTCTCTCCTTGTAATTTCTCCATACCTTCAGCCTCCTGACAGTCCTCATCCATATTCTCATTTACAGACAGATTGTCACATGCAACCTCCCTACATTTGCCATCTCGCATACACTCTCTGATGCCAATACCGGACAGAATGCTTCCTACAATCAATAGGTACAATTCAACATCCATATACTCCACAGGAAGATGAAAATAACTCATTATGCACAGCAAAAGAAACATTACGATCCACACCGAAAAACTGTGATACTTCCCACATATCCAAAATCCGCAGGCTCCAAATACCATAAGACTGAGCAAAAGAATCCCAGTCAGAGTATCTTCACCATACCAAAACCACAAATCCCGGGTTTTTACACAAAATATTTCACCCCAGGCATTTAATATACTAAATATATCCTTTTCGCTAAGAAATGCATCCATGCAGATGAATGCCCCGAAAAAAAGGACCGCCAAGACAATTACCACAAGAACACTACATACAGCTTCCCGCCGGATACTATGCTCTTTTTTCACATGTAACGCAAATAACACCGGAAGCACAAGTGTCAGTCCCAACACATCCAAATAACAAGCAAGGCCGATCAAAGCACCTGCAAAAAAAAGTAACAGGATACGACTCCTACGATTACTATGTCCGCGAGCCTGTCCCTCCAAAAAGGCATTTACACAAAGAAAAGTAATTGCATAAATGCATAGATAACACATTTGGGGCGAATAGGTCAGCCCACTCATGACCTGGCCCGGCAGAAGCATCATCATCCCTAGAAATATCAGGCTTGCAACAGTCCCGGCAACTTTTCTCACAGCTATATACAAAAGAATTGCCGCAACAAACTGTAGCACCAGCTGCAAAACAATACCGGCTATCCATTTATTACCTACGATCAGAAACAAAACACGTAGTAAACACATGTAAATATAAGTGGCACCGTGAGCCACTTCCAAAATGCCGCTTTTTTCAGTCACTTTAGCAATCTCATAATAAGCGGCATCTTCTCCTGCATGATCAAAGTTTGCCATTCGCAGAAAAATCCCGGCAGTGATAAATGCGATAAACAGTACACCTTCTATCAGGCCTGCCGCCTCACTGCCCTCTTGACCATATCTGACATAAAGCCGCTTTGCAGCCAGCCTGATCAGGACAAACAGCAAAATAATACCCGCAAAGCCACCGGCTGCCAAAAGAGGAGGCAAACCTGATTTCTGAAGACCACCTTCCACTACTGCTCCATATATACGATACATCAGGGCTGCACTGATTCCCAGAAAATAAACAGCCCACATAATTACACTTGCAAAATTTTTCTTCCACACCATAGTCTACAGTATTTTTTCAATATTATAACGAGGTCTCTGTTTCACTTCCATGTAAATTTTACCGATATATTGTCCTACCAATCCAATAGCAAGCAATTGTAAGCCACCCAAAAACCAGATAGACAATATTAAAGAAGTCCATCCCTGTACCACATGTCCCGTAAAATAAGAGATCAAAGCATAAATAGCTGCCAAAACGGAACATACGATGATAAACAGGCCCAGCCCCAGTATCAGGCTAATCGGCTTGACACTAAAAGAGGAAATACCATTAAATGCCAGTGCCAGCATTTTCTTAAGGGGATACTTGGATTCTCCTGCCACTCTCTCTTTACGGTCATAATACACACTATCTGTCTGATATCCGATCAGTGGCATCATTCCGCGCAAAAACAGATTAGATTCTTTAAACTGCGAAAAATGTTCCACTGCACGCTTTGACATCAGTCGAAAATCTGCATGATTATATACTGTCTTCACACCCATGGCGGCCATCAGCTTATAAAAGCCCTGTGCTGTGGTTCTCTTAAAGAAGGTATCTGTCTTACGTTCCTTACGGACACCATAAACAATATCATTTCCTGCATGGTACTTATCGATCATCTCTTCGATCACAGCCACATCATCCTGTAAGTCTGCATCAATGGACACCGTCACATCACACATGTCCTTAGCAGTGATCAGACCCGCAGTCAATGCAAACTGATGGCCCACATTACCTGCCAGCTTCACACCTCTTACCTGCACAGGATATGTCTGGTGCTCCTCTTCGATCAACTCCCAGGTACGGTCTTTACTGCCATCATTTACAAACAGGATAAAACTGTCTTCAGCAATTTTACCTTTCCCGATCAGATCATCCAAAACCTCTCTCAGCGCCTTAGAGGCTATCTTAAGAACCTCTTCTTCATTATAACAGGGGACTACGATTGCAAGTTTATCCATGTATTTCCTCCCAATTAGATGCTCTGAAGTGCCTGCTCCAGATCTGCTATAATATCATCCACATGTTCAATTCCAACGCTGAAACGGATTAGTTCAGGTGCCACACCTGCTTCCACCAGCTGCTCGTCTGTCATCTGTCTGTGAGTATGGCTTGCCGGATGCAATACACAGGTTCTGGCATCTGCCACATGTGTCACGATGGCAGCCAGGGAAAGCTTATCCATCATCACTTCAGCCGCTGCTCTTCCGCCCTTTAAGCCGAAGGAAATGACACCACAGGTACCGTTTGGCATATATTTCTGCGCAAGATCATAATACTTATTGCTCTTTAATCCCGGGTAATTCACCCAAGCCACCTTCTCATGTCCTTCCAGATACTCTGCCACCTTCTGTGCATTGTAACAATGTCTCTCCATACGAAGAGGAAGGGTCTCTAAGCCCACATTCAAAAGGAAGGCATTCTGAGGAGACTGAATGGATCCCAGGTCTCTCATCAGCTGTACGGTAGCTTTGGTGATATAAGCGCCCTTGCCGAATTTCTTGGTATATGTAACACCATGATAAGAATCATCCGGTGTAGTCAGTCCGGGGAACTTCTCTGCATATTGATCCCAGTCAAAATTACCGGAGTCAACAATAGCACCACCTACACACATGGCATGTCCGTCCATATACTTTGTAGTGGAATGAGTCACGATATCTGCTCCCCATTCAAAAGGTCTGCAGTTCATAGGTGTAGCAAAAGTATTATCCACGATCAGGGGCACCTGATGAGCGTGAGCCACCTTAGCAAACTTCTCAATATCCAATACTACCAATGCAGGGTTTGCAATGGTCTCTGCCAGGACACACTTGGTATTGGGACGGAAAGCCTTAGAAAGCTCTTCTTCCGATGCATCCGGATCTACCACCGTACATTCGATTCCCATTTTCTTCATGGTAACTGTCAAAAGGTTAAAAGTACCGCCATATACTGTGGAAGACATTACGGCATGATCACCGGCCTCACAGATATTAAATACGGCATAATAGTTGGCTGCCTGTCCGGAGCTTGTGAGCCAGTTCACAAATCTTCTGGGCCACAAAATCGTTGGTAGGGTTCTGCAGTCTGGTGTAGAAATACCCGCTTTCTTCCAGATCAAACAACTTACCCATCTGCTCAGAAGTGTCATACTTAAAAGTGGTACTCTGTATGATAGGCAACACCCTTGGCTGTCCCTTAGTCGGCTGCCAGCCGGATTGAATGCAGACTGTCTCTCTTTTCCACTGTTTTGCCATTTTTGTATTCTCCTTTATTCATCCCAGTTATGGTATACTGTCTGTAC
>JAFYSG010000014.1 GCA_017559435.1 Lachnospiraceae bacterium | reverse complement strand
TCTCTGGCTGAACTGTTATACGTTTAAAATATCCTCATTGTTCCTCTTCTCAAAATCCTCAATGTACTGTACAATAAGCTTCACAGTGCCATCTACACCGAGCACACTACTGTTGATACACAGATCATAGCTGTCGGCGCGGCCCCATTTCTTGGAGGAATAATAATTATAATAGCTCTGCCTCTGCTTATCTTTTTTAATGATCATCTCTTTGGCTTTGGCTTCAGTCAGATCATATTTTTTCATAATGCGCTTAACTTTACACTCCTCGTTGCCGTAGATAAAAAGATGTACGCAATTCTTGTAATCAGCCAGCGCATAATCAGCACAACGGCCTACGATCACGCAAGGCTCCTCATCTGCAATCTTCTTGATTGTATCAAACTGTGCCAGAAAAACCTTATGGCTGATCGGCATATCTACAAAAGAGGAAGCATTATATCCGAAAGAATAAGTATCCATGACCAAATTGTACAGGAAGGAATTGGTCGGTCTCTCATCATGATTCTGAATCATCTCCTCACAAAATCCACTTTCCTGTGCAGCTCTGGTAAGTAATTCCTTATCATAACATTTAATGCCAAAATATTCTGCTACCTTTTCCCCAATTTCTCGTCCGGCTGATCCGAATTGACGCCCAATTGTAATAATCGTATTCATATACACACCCTGCTTTCTGTCTTAGTATAAATGTGGAGTATCTGGAATAATTATCTACATCTATCTGAATACATTATACGTCATTTTTTTAGTAAAAACAACTAATATTTTCAAAATTGTAGGGATATTTTTATGTTTTTGTTTAAAACACAAAAAAGTTGTTCGATTATTCGTCATTTCTGATAATTATTCTCAAAGAATTTATGGTGGCCAAACTGCTCAATGCAACCTCATGAAAGTCATCAATGAGATAAAATTTTTAACAAGTGCATAAAATAGTCCGGTAATGGAGCATCAATTTCAATATATACATCTGACACAGGATGAATGAATCCTAATATTTTGGCATGTAACGTCTGTCCCTGCAGTATAAAGGGATTTTTACGATTGGAATAAACTTCATCTCCAAGCAAAGGGTGACCGATACTCGCCATGTGTACGCGGATCTGATGGGTTCTTCCGGTTTCCAGCCGACATTCTATATAAGTGTAATCTTTAAAACGCTTAAGCACCTTATAATGGGTTACTGCGTGCTTACCGTTCTTCTCATTGATAGCCATCTTCTTACGATCTGTTGGATGACGGCCTATCGCTCCCACAATGGTTCCCTGATCTTCTTTCAACGATCCGTGACAGATAGCATGATAACATCTGCGGATACTGTGCTCTTTTAATTGCTCAGCAATACAATTATGAGCCGCATCATTTTTGCACACGATCACTGATCCCGTAGTATTCATATCAATTCTATGAACAATTCCGGGACGCATGACTCCATTAATTCCCGAAAGCTCACTGCCACAGTGATACATAAGCGCATTTACTAAGGTACCACTGTAATGTCCGGCTGCAGGGTGAACTACCATTCCCTTTGGTTTATTCACTACCACCACCGACTTGTCTTCATACAAAATATCTAAAGGAATTTTTTCCGGCTGAATATCCGGTTCCACAGATTCCGGAAGACAAAATTGCACATCATCATCGGCCTTTACACGATAACTGCCTTTCACAACAGTTCCGTTTACCCTGACCTGACCAACTTTTATAAGTTTTTGGATAAAAGAACGCGATAAAGAATCGATAAGCAGACTCATGCACTTATCGATTCTTTCCTCTTCCATCTCTTCTGTAATCTGAAAACGAAATTCTTCCATGATTACTTTTCCCTCTTATTTAAAAATTCCAGATCCTCTTCCTTGTATACAAACAAAAGTATCACAAAAACAGCTATTGTGGCCACTACCACATAAATATCCGCAACATTAAAGATGGGATAATTAATCAGAACAAAAGATATAAAATCCACCACAAAATCCAGACGTATCCGGTCTATCATATTGCCAAGGCCTCCTGCAATGATTGCAGAAGCCAGTATGTGAATTATAAAATATTTCTTCTGATCAGGCAATCTGATCAAAAAGTAACAGATGACAGCCATAAACACAATCCCTACTGCCACCAGAAAAAACTTCTGATTCTGCAACATACCAAAAGCCGCCCCACGATTCTCCAGATAGTCAAGCTCTAACACTCCATCTATCAGCACATAAGCGTCCTTACCCTTCAAATACACTACTGCAAGATGTTTGGTAAACTGGTCAAATGCCAGTAACAAGGCCGCGATCAGCACATCCATACACAGCAGCTTTGCTTTATATTTACTCATAGGCATCCTCTTCGCTGAAATGAATTTCTTTTACAGCTGCCAGGATTTCTTCTTCTGTTACAGAACTGTCTATCACAGCTTTGCCGATCTTCTTCAGCAATACAAATTTGATCTTGTCGCCTTCTACCTTCTTATCTGACTTCGTCAAGCTTACGATCTCGTCAGGATCAATATCCTCCACTGTGATTGGCAGATAGAAAGGAACAAACATATCCCGGATCTCGTAATACTCTTCCATGCTAAGAAGCTCTTTCTTCCATGAAATATAAGCAGCCGCAACAACACCAAGTGCCACACATTCACCATGATACAGTGAAAAGCCCTTAGCTTTTTCGATGGCATGTCCGATGGTATGACCAAAATTCAAAAGTGCTCTGTCCCCTTCCTCAAGAGGATCCTTCTCAACCACCAGCTTCTTCACCGTACAGCTTCTCATGACCATTTCTTCCATAACGTCCAGATCCCTCTCGCAGATCTCATACATATTGGAAATCAGCCATTCATAAAACATGGCATCTTTGATCAGACCATGCTTCATTACCTCAGCAAATCCGGCAAAATACTGTCTATCATCCAGACTTTTCAGAACAGACATGTTCATATATACCAGTCTGGGCATCTTAAAAGCACCTACCATATTCTTATATCCATCAAAATCCACACCGGTCTTGCCGCCGATGCTGCTGTCACACTGTGCCAGCAAAGTAGTAGGAATCTGGACATAATCAATGCCTCTCATGTAGGTGGCCGCAGCATAACCGGTCACATCACCGGTCACACCACCGCCCAGTGCAAGCAGCATATCTTTTCGTCCGAAACCTTCTTCGATCAAATATTGATAGATACCTTTTACTGTATCAAGTGTCTTATTCTCTTCCCCCGCCGGGAATTCGTAAATACATACCTTACGGCATTGTCCCTCTAACTTCTCCTTTACAGCCGCTCCGTACAGATGATTCACATTAGAATCAGTAACGATACAAAGCTTCTTCTCGGAAGCTCCCAGTGCTTCAAGTTCATCCCACAATTCCTCAAAAGATTGGGTGAAAACAATGTCATAGCAAGGTTTTTTATTAAAAAGAACAGGTAATCTCTGTGCCATACTTATCCGGTTTCCTTTCCCTGTTTCTTACATTCCGCTGTCAATAGGGCCTGCATCAAATGCACCACTTAAGATATCCTGGAAGTCTCCTGAGATATCTACGGAAGAAGGGGTAATGATAAATATGTAGTGGGAAATCTTCTGCAGATTACCACCGATGGCAAAACAGGATCCGGATGTAAAGTCGATAATTCTCTGGGCCATATCTACTTCTAAACCTTCCAGATTCAGCACAACAGTCCGATTGGATAAAAGTGTCTCAGTGATCTCTCTGGCTTCCTCCACGCTGGTAGGCTTGATCACACACACCTCCATACCGGAACCACCCTGTACTTTGCGCGTAGCAGGCTGACGCATAGGTGTGACCTTGGGTTGTGCAACCTTCTTAGGCGCATACTCTTCATAATCATCCATTTCACGTATCTTGGAAGAAGACTTGGAAGGTGCCTTCTTAACAGGAACTTCTATTTCCATTTCCTCTTCTTCATCATAGTAGTCATCATCATAATAATCTTCATCACCATCGTTTAACTTCATGATATTTAAAAACTTGTCCATCACGCCCATCGCAATAACTCCTTTCAAAAGATCTTTTTATAATCTCGTTCTCCAAATATACCAGTGCCCACTCTGACATAAGAAGCGCCTTCTTCTACAGCCACTTCATAATCGCCTGTCATCCCCATGGACAATACTCGCATACTAACATTATCAATGTTTTTGTTCTCTATGTCAACTGCTAATTGCTTTAATTTTGAAAAATATTTTCTGTTTTCCTCAGGATTCTCAACAAAAGGGGCAATTGTCATAAGTCCTTTTACCTGGATTCCTGAAAGAGCAGCTATCTGACTGACAAGTTCCGACGCTTCTTCCATGGTACTTCCGAATTTGGTCTCTTCCTCAGCCACATTGACTTCCACTAAAATATCCACTGTCACGTTTTTCTTAAGCGCTTCTTTGCTGATTTCCTCTGCAAGACGAATAGAATCCACACTGTGGATCAGATACACCTTATCCACAATATATTTCACCTTATTGCGCTGCAAATGACCGATCATGTGCCAGCGAATGTCCTTAGGAAGTACTTCTGCCTTCTCCATAAGCTCCTGCACCTTATTCTCTCCAAAATCCCGCATACCACATTGATAAGCTTCCTCCAGAGCAGAAAGAGGCTTATGTTTACTGACAGCAATCAGCATCACCTCCTGGGGTTCTCGTCCCGCCCTGCAGCAAGCTTGCTCTATATTCTTTTGTACCTGTTTGATATTCTCCTGAATCATAGGCCTGTCTTACCCTCTACTCATAAATAAATTGATCCGCATCTACGCTGTCAGCATTCAACACTATATTATCATACACATTCAGACCATATCTTGTATTGGACTGCACGATCGCATATTCATCATTCTGAGCCAGGATATGTATTTCACGAAAATCCGCATAACCCTTGTTCATATTATAAACCCCGATCAAAGTAGCACTCTTGCTGACTGTGTAAGTCTCCTGAGAATCCAGTTTCAGCAAAACATCTCCTCTTCCCAGTACATCCGTATCCAGATAATATTCTTCTGACTCTTCATCATAAGAATAGATTTCAAGTTCCACATGCTCACTGGAGATAGTGCCGTCTTCCAGATAGGTCTGCCTCATAACACCGGCTTTACTTGTATCTTCAGCCAACACAAACTCCTTTGGCACCAGGAAAAACTCTCGTTGGGCTATTGCAGAGTTGGGAATCTTAAGTCCTGTCTCTTCATCCAGGATCAGCTCGATTTCCAAAAACCGCTCTGACACAAAGGTAACCATAGAATTATTCAGACCAAGCTGTGCATAAGTATTGCCGTCACTATTATGAAGCAATTTCACCGAAGCCCAGGATTCATACTGATTTTTCAGGAATCTTATTTTTACATACTCCTCTTTTAAAAGCCTTGCTCCAAAGCCTGCCTCAACAGGTATCACAACAGACCAGTTCTCATCAGTGGACATTTTATATGCAGGATCACCAACTGCTGCAAGACTTGTACCCAGCAGTTGTGTCTTGCGGTATACTTCTTTCGCATCGTCAATTACATCCTCTGCATCATCATAGACCACTCGCTTCTCGAAGATATCTTCAGTCACCTGCTCCGGCAAAAGAGATTCGTAACCATCTATCCAATAAGTTATCACACCCGTATCCGGTGCATAAAAAGTTTTTATCGTTCCCAGATCCGCACTGCCTTCTGTCAGATTGGCAAGCATGTCCGCATTAGCCAGTTTGAGAACAGTACCTGAGATAGAATACTTAAAATCATAAGCTGAGCTGAAGTTTTGTGGGTCAAATCCGTGCATAAAATTCACGATCTCATTTCGAAATTCTGCCAATTCCCCACTGCTTAAGCTATTCTGCCCCTGATAAATGCTTTCCATATGCTCATTTAACCGCCCGGTCTCGTCGATGGTAAATACCATATCTCCTTTGGCTGCCCGTTCACCTTCCCGCAGATAATAATTAATATAACCGGCAGAAGGTGCTGTAACGATAGCCTCATTCCTAAGTGCAATGCCTCGGAAAATGGTATTGGTGGACAGTGATCCCTCTTTCACCTCATAAGGTTTGGGAGGACTGTACTTGAAATATCCCACTACAAAATAAGCCACATATATAAACACTGCACTAAAAATGATCATACCAATATTCAGATTCAGCGGCTTTCTATATTTTTTGATTTTTGCCGGCTTTCTGCCTTTTTGTGCTTTTCTATGCGCCAAGCCCTTTGCCCCTTTCTCCTACTGCTTAATACTTGGAAAAAGCCTCGGGAAGCATCCGAGGCTCTTATCTGCATGAATCAATTCAATAATTTGTTTACACTTATAAGGAAATAATAACGTTCTTCTTAACTGCTTCAGGAAGATCATTTTCATCCATAGAAACACTCAGGATAAAGTCTACCTTAAAAGCATCACTCATCTTCTCAAGCTTTACGATGGTAGGCACAATATCAGCGCCTTCAAGACAAGCGATCTTTAAAAAG
>JAFYSG010000146.1 GCA_017559435.1 Lachnospiraceae bacterium | reverse complement strand
GCTGCGAAGCAGCGAAAAGCCCCGAAGGGGCGGTTTTGCGAATGGGCGCGGCTGAACGTCACTAGGGCACCCAAAAAAGCTCCAAACACCCACTTACGGTATCTGAAGCTTTCTTTATATATTGGTCTCAAACCAATCCCTTATTTAATTACATGAATCCACCCTTCAGGAGCCGGTATTCTACCCATTTGGATACCTGTCAGAGTATCATACAGCTTCTTGGTAGTAGGACCCATTTCCGTCATACCGCTGGGCAGGCAGATCTCTTTACCATGGTCTACGATCTTTCCTACAGGTGAGATAACCGCTGCAGTGCCACACAGACCACACTCAGCAAAATCCTTTAACTCTTCTACATATACTTCTCTCTCTTCCACCTCCAGACCCAGATACTCTTTGGCCACATGCAAAAGACTTCTTCTGGTAATAGAGGGCAGAATAGTAGGAGACTTAGGAGTTACTACTTTGTTATCCTTCGTCACGAACAGGAAGTTCGCTCCGCCTGTCTCTTCTACCTTCGTTCTGGTCTTGGAATCCAGGTACATATTCTCATCATATCCCTGATGATGAGCATCTACGATGGCATGAAGGCTCATTGCATAATTCAGTCCGGCTTTGATATGGCCTGTACCATTGGGGGCCGCACGATCAAAATCGCAGATACGCAGGGTCAAAGGCTTCACACCGCCCTTGAAATAAGGACCTACAGGGGTGCAGAAGATACGGAATTGATATTCATCCGCAGGTTTTACACCAATTACAGGGTTGGTGCCGAACATATAGGGACGCAGATACAATGTTGCGCCACTTCCGTAAGGAGGTACATATGCTGCATTGGCTGCCACTACCTGCGTCACTGCATCAATAAATCTCTCCTTTGGAAACACCGGCATCTCCAATCTGGCAGCAGAATCCATCATACGATCTGCATTCAGGTCAGGGCGAAAAGTTACGATACGTCCGTCCTCAGTGGTATATGCTTTCAGTCCCTCAAAAACAGTCTGTGCATACTGCAATACGCCTGCACATTCACTCAGGACTACATTGGCATCTTCTGTGAGAACGCCTTCATCCCATGAACCGTTTTTAAAATTGGATACATATCTTTTGTCAGTCTGAACGTATCCAAAGCCCAGATTGCTCCAATCAATATTTTTCTTTTCCATTGGTATATCCTCTTTCCTGGATAATGTGTTTTTTCTATTATGTGCCTTTCACAACAAAATGTCAAGAAAAATTATACTTTTCGCTCGTACTTCAAAAATTGGTAAGCGATATCAAAATACGTCTGCTCATCGCTGTCGGCAGTAATATGCCATTCCTCATCCTGATCCAGGTTGGGGAAGTAGGTGTCAGCCTCGTAAGAGTGGTCGATCTTGGTAATGTGTGCCACATTGCAATAAGGCAGCATCTGACGATATACGCTTTCTCCGCCTATGATATAGATATCTTCATCGTTATATTTTTTCAATTCCTCAAGAAGCTCATCAATGGAGTGAACGATGATCGCATCTTTTACCTGATATTTACGATCAGTAGTCAATATAATATTCGTACGGTTTTTAAGAGGCTGTCCCTGGGGGAAAGTTTCAAGGGTCTTGCGGCCAAGTACCACTACCTTTCCGGTGGTTTCCTCACGAAAATGTTTGTGATCATTGGGGATTCGAACTAACAACTCATTTTTGTTACCGATAGCCCAGTTATTATCTACTGCTACGATTAGATTCATGGGGTTTTCTCCTTTCATTTAGACAACTTAGTGACGTTCAGCACGCGCCCATCCGCATATCGTCTCTGGCTGAACTGTTACTTTTAAATTGCTATAGGTATGTCTTTAATTTGTTCCCCCGTCTCATAATTGTCCACTCTCACATCATTTCTGGTAAACTCATAAAAATCATGAACATCCGGATTCAGCCAGAATGTGGGGGCAGGCTTTGGTTCTCTGCTGATCAGTTCTTTGATCACCGGAATATGTCTGTCATAAATATGGGCATCGGCAATCACGTGTACAAGTTCCCCGACCTTCATATCACAGACCTGCGCCAGCATATGCATAAGCACGGCATACTGTACCACATTCCAGTTGTTTGCAGCCAGCACGTCCTGGGAACGCTGGTTCAGCACAGCATTCAGAGTCAGCTTGTCCTCCCCTTTTTTCTGGGTTACGTTAAAGGTCATGCTATATGCACAAGGGTATAGGTTCATCTCGTGCAAGTCCTGGTGCACGTAGATATTGGTCATGATCCTGCGGCTGAAAGGATTGTGTTTCAAATCATAGATCACGCGATCCACCTGATCCATCATCCCTTCCTTATACTGATGCTTCACCCCCAGCTGATAGCCATAGGCTTTACCGATGGAACCATCCGGATCCGCCCACTCATCCCAAATGTGACTGTGCAAGTCATTGATGTTATTGGACTTTTGCTGCCAGATCCATAAAATCTCATCCGTTGCAGATTTCAGGGCAGTTCTGCGCAGTGTCATGATGGGGAACTCTTTTGACAGATCATAACGATTTACGACACCGAATTTCTTGATCGTATAAGCGGGCGTTCCGTCCGGCCAATGAGGCCGGACCTTCTCTCCTTCCGTACTGGTTCCGTTTTCCAATATATCCTTGCACATATGAATAAAAATCTGGTCTGCTAAGCTCATCTTATATTGCCCTTTCCTGTGTGGTATTTTAATACTTCTCAATCTTATCACAAATTGCGTGGATCTGATCTGTAAACTTTGCCATATCTTTGTTGGCCAGGCCGTCATTTCTTTGAATGATTGCAAGCAATCTCTGTCCTGCTGCAAGAAATCTTGCATAAACACCGGAAGCAGGTTTCGTTTTCTTCTTCAAAGGAATGGGTTCTGCCTCGTATTCCAGTTTACCACTGATCAGGTTAAACTGTGTGCCGCTATAAGGAGCATAGGCCGCAAGGCCATACTCAACCTTCAAGCATTCCGCAAAGGATAAGCATACACGGTCTTCCCCGTGTACCACAAAGACCTTTTTGGGCTTTTCTTCAAATCCGGTGATCCATTCGATCAAGCCATCCTTATCTGCATGGCCGCTTAGTCCCGTTAACTGCCTGATCTTAGCACGCACTTCGATAGGCTCACCAAACAGCTTTACTTCTTCTGCACCTTCTACGATAGTTCTGCCCAAAGTTCCCACAGACTGATAGCCCACAAACAAAATCGTACACTCCGGCCTCCACAGATTGTGCTTCAAATGATGCCTGATACGACCTGCCTCACACATACCGGAGGCAGAGATGATCACCTTCGGTGTCTCATCAAAGTTGATCGCCTTGGATTCATCACTGGTAATGGAAAGTTTCAAACCGGCAAATCCGATGGGATTGATATTGGCCTTCACAAGCTCCATGGCTTCCTCATCAAAGCACTCCCACCTATTTTCCTTAAAAATACCGGTCGCCTCCACAGCCATGGGGCTGTCGACATATACCGGGAAATCTTCATGTCCCTTCACCAGCTTCTCCACCTTGATCCTGCGCAAGAAATACAGAAGCTCCTGGGTTCTTCCCACCGCAAAGGAAGGGATCACCACATTACCGCCCTTATCAAAGGTCTCCTGCAGGATACCGGAAAGCTCCTGCACGTAGTCTCCCTTGCTCTGGGGATGGTATCTGTCACCGTAGGTGGACTCCATCACCACATAATCTGCCTCTTTGGTGGGCTTGGGATCCCTCAAAAGCGGCTGATTCTTATTACCTATATCTCCGGAAAAAACAATTTTCCTAGTGGTGCCATTCTCAGTCAGCCACACTTCAATACTGGCAGAACCAAGCAAATGGCCGATATCCGTAAAACGAATCTTTACCCCATCGCACACCTCTACCATATCCCCATAACCACAGGAAACTATGCGTTTAATAATTCCTTCTGCATCTTCCATGGTAAATAACGGTTCATGAGGTTCCACATTGGAACTTCTCTTGGCTTTGCGGTTCTTCCACTCTGCCTCCATGGTCTGTATATGGGCACAGTCACGAAGCATGATACCGCACAGATCAGCAGAAGCTTCTGTGGTAAATACCTGTCCTCTGAAGCCTTTGGCATACAAAAGCGGCAGCATTCCCGAATGGTCTACGTGTGCATGGGTCAGAAATACATAATCTACCAGGGTCTCATCCACCGGGAGAGGCGCATTCTCAAAGGTATTGACTCCCTGCTCCATGCCATAGTCTATCAGGATATTCTTCCCATTCACTTCAAGATAATGACAACTTCCTGTTACTTCATGTGCAGCTCCCACAAAAATGAGTTTCATACACATACCCCTTTCTGTCTTTTACTTTAGTCTATTCTGCATCTCACAAAATGAGCTTTTCTCTTACCTCTATTTTAGTATGACTTGGCTTTAGATGCAAGAGGAAATTTTAAAAGTCCTTTGGATTTCATCTAAATATGAATATCACCAACAAAACCTTGCATATTCCCCTAAAATGCTATAAAATGGAATCAGTAATTTAATCTCTAAAAGTAATCCCCCAACAAAGGAGCGCCCATGAAAGATTTTCACGACCACCGTTTCCATAGTATCCAGACCCTGCGCGGTCTCGCCGCGCTGATGGTCGTATGCGAGCATATCCGTTTCCTGGCATGCGGTGCTTTTGGTGTGGACATTTTCTTCTGTATCAGCGGCTTTATGATCATGTACACCACCCACCACAGCACAAAAGGGTTCTTCCGTAAGCGGTTAGTCCGTATCGTACCCTTTTATTATGTGATAACGCTGGGTGTCTATGTAATGCTGGTACTATTTCCCTCTATGTTTGAGCAGACTCATGCTTCTTTGTCCCTGCTCATAAAAAGTCTGTTATTTATTCCTTTTGATATAGGTAACGGGGTGATTCAACCAATTGTGCGGATCGGATGGACAGTGAATTGTGAGATGTTTTTTTACCTGTTATTTTGGCTCTCTCTTCGAATCAGCCATAAATACAGAGGATTCATCTGCCTGGGTCTTCTGCTTTGCTGTACCGGGCTTGGCGCCTTGCTTTCCGGTGGCAACACTTGGATCGGCGACAGTCTTATGGCGGTCGATATTCAAGCAGGTGGCAGCTTCATAGGTAAAGATACGACAATCTCTTCCCTACTTGCCCTATTTTTTTTGTATGGGAACCCTGTGATGTTGGAATTTGGACTGGGGATTCTAAGTTATTATGTGGCACGGGCACTTTACGAACATACGAAGAATACAGGTACTCTTTGCAACAAAAGCATCGGGATCCCTGCCTTGGGACTGTCTCTTCTTTTATTTGCAGGTTTGATTCTTTCCACAGGGCATGTAAATATTTTAGGTTATCGCCGTCTGCTGTACTGGGGAATACCGGCCATGTTGATCTTTCTTGGTTTTCTGCTTGCAGGATACTCCCTCAAGATGCCTCACTTTAGTGTCCGGTTGGGTGATATCAGCTTTTCTTTATACTTAATACATTACTATCCGATCATGTTTCTTGACCGGAAGGTTTTTGATTTTTCTACACTGACCTTTGCTTCGGCAATCGGTGCTGCTGCAGGCATTGCGGCGGTCATTATTCTAGCTTACGCAGCCTGGTATGTCATAGAAAACAAACTGACCGTAACACTTCGTAGGAAGCTCTTTCCGGTCAAATAATTCGCTGTTGCCTTCTGCATTTTATATTATGATTTGTCACAAATTGTCTGAAAGTTTTCAAAAAAGAAGTACGATTTGCCTATTGACATTTAGCGGTTCTTATAGTATAGTATTATTTGTCCGATGAAGAAGAAATCGGAACAGAATATTGATTTTGCACGAGTGGCTCAGTGGTGGAGTATCGCCTTGCCAAGGCGAGGGTCGCGGGTTCGAATCCCGTCTCGTGCTTTTTTTATACCTCAAGTGCCAAAGCGTTTGAGGTATTTTCTTAAGAAAATTTCCATATTCACATGTAATCAGGAGACGCCACCGGTAGCGTCTCAGAAAATCATCTACTCCACTTTATCCGCAAACTTGATCCGATAGATCCTCCTTAGCGCATCGTTGACTCTCTCTTCTGAAATCACTCCCTCTTTCACAGCTTGCAGAACACCATTGTATGCCTGCGCAAAGTCATCTGGCATCAAAATCATATCACAGCCTGCCTTCAGGGCAGTGATGGCAGCCTGATCTGATTCGTAGTACGCCGAGATAGCTGACATATTCATGGCATCTGAGATCACCACGCCTTCAAAGCCTAATTCCTTTCGCAAAATGTCCGTTATGATAATGGAAGACATAGAGCTGGGTGTATTATCACCTACCAGGGAAGGTGCTGCCATGTGACCGACCATGATCATATTGGCTCCGGCATCAATACCTGTTTGAAATACTGCAAATTCGTTGGCCCAAAATTCTTCTTCACTTCTGTTGCTGACAGCAATTCCATCATGGGTATCCTGCGCCGTACTGCCGATTCCCGGAAAATGCTTCAAACAGGAAGTTACATCCTGTTCTTCAAGTCCCAGCATCATAGATGTAACAAAGGCTGCTACTGAAGCTGCATCCAAACCATACGACCTACTCTCCATAACACTGTTGTCCACATTGGCAATGTCTGCAACCGGTGCAAAATTCAGGTCAAATCCCAAATCTGCCAGATAAGTACCTATCGTACTTCCGGCCACATATGCATTATTAGAATCACCCGTCTGTCCGATTTTCTTAGCAGAATCCACTTTGGAAGCCAGACCACTGCCAGCTATCCGGCTGACACTGCCACCCTCTTCATCCACACAGATAAAAAGCGGATATCTGGAAAAGGATCTGGTATTACTGATCATTGTCTTAAGTTGATCTTCTGACTGTATGTTTTTGGAAAAATAAACAATACCGCCAACAGCATATTTAGAAAGCGCCTCTCTGGTACCATCACCTGCCCTTACCGCAGTGGCCACGCCGGTGATCGCTTCCGGCGTCACAATAAAAAGTCCGGCCACTTTATCTTCCAAAGACATCCCTTCAATGGCCGCTTCTACTATCTCATCCAATCTTTCTTCCGGGGTAGGCTCAGGAATTACCTCCGAGGAAGTCTCCATTACAATGGGTTCTTCCGATTGCAGTATTTGTTCTAATTTATCATGCCCGGCCTGCTCACCACTTTTCTCCTTCCGCTCAGTATATTGTCTGACTCCCAAGACAACTCCAACAGCTGCAGCCACGATCACCAAAAACAATATCAAATAAGACAAAGCCTGATTCCTTTGACGCCTCTTTCTTCTGATTTCTCTTTTGTCTATATCAAAACTCTCTCTGTATTCCATTTTCTAATGTAAACTCCTCATTCCAAACTTCTACCTTTATGTGCATTCTCACATGATGCCTCCAGCGCTTACCTTATACACAAGTCACGGGCAATCTGCTTTTCTATGTACTTGGCTATGGCCTGTACGCATATTTTACCATGACTCAAGGTATTACGCTACCGGAAATATGTAGATTT
>JAFYSG010000145.1 GCA_017559435.1 Lachnospiraceae bacterium | reverse complement strand
ATGACAGGAAGGGGCTGTTGGTACAACTGTTACATAAGCTTGGAAGTGGTGACGAAGAGCAAAGCAGGAAGAGGTTTGCTCTTACGGCACAGAGCTTTCAGTTGTCCGGTTTTGATATCTTGCATGACAGTCCTCTGTATAAAAGACGTAATCCCAGGAAGTTTGAGGAACTGGTGGAGGAAATGGAGGGGCAGAATGAGCTTAGCAGAGAGGATGTGCTGAAGCTGAATCAGATCCACCACAGATTTACCAGACAGCAGATAGAAGAATTTGTGGAGTCTCATCTGGAGGGCGGTATTTTTGTGGCCCGGGATCTTACTTCTGTAGATGATGAGACTTTTGAGAAGCTGATTCTGGCATATGATCTTGGTATGCGCAAGAACAGCAGATTTCAGGTCAGATTGTCCGGAAAGCAGGTTCATAACGGGTCCTATAGTTATCCGGAGATGATTTTTGCAGAGCGTGATCCGGCAGAAAAAATGTCACAGTAGAAAGGAACGAAGGATAAGTGTTAGCATATATGAAAGAACTGTCCACAATAGACCAGGAGCAGCTTAGTGAGGTACTTAAGAAGCTGTATCGCCAGACATTTATACTGGAACGGCGTTATGACCGCAGAGCCGGGCGTATGGTGATGAATAAAGAATATTATTTTTGTGAAAAGCATATGGAGTTTTTGCAGGAATACCTGGAAGTGGCAGGGATCAGCATTTATAACAATACAGAGCTGGGAACTATTTATATACAGGGGGAGCCGGTTATGGGGGAGCGATTGCCGAAGCTGGCTACCATTTACCTGCTTTTGTTAAAACTTCTGTATGATGAACAGATGGCACAGGTCTCTTCTTCTGTGAACATTGTAACTACACTGGGAGATCTGACCGGCAAGGCCGGAGAATTTGGATTGATCAAAAGCATGACTTCTCAGGCTGAGATGAAGCGGGCGCTGAATGTGTTGAAGCGATATCAGCTGATAGAGGTCATGGATTCCATGGAGGAACTTCATAATCAGACCAGAATTCTCATTTTTCCGAGTATCAATGTGGTGCTGATGCGAGAGGATATTATACGGTTACTGGAACAGTTTGCGGAAGGAGATACTACAGATGGAGAATAACAGGCAGGCATTTAAAGCAGTCTCCAGAATCGTTCTGAATAACTGGCATTATATAGATGCCAAGGTAATGGATCTGCATCAAAGCATTAATTTTTTCACCGGACACTCCGGAAGTGGAAAGTCTACCGTGATCGATGCCATACAGATCGTTCTATATGCCAATACAGACGGACGAGGCTTTTTTAATAAAGCTGCTGCGGATGATTCAGATCGTAATCTGATTGAATATCTGCGGGGAATGATCAATATTGGTGAGAATGGTCAGGCTGAGTATAAGCGCAATCAGAACTTTTCCACCACCATCGTGTTAGAGCTTACCCAGACGATCACAGGGGAAAAAGAATGTGTGGGTATTGTATTTGATGTGGATACAGCGGCCAATGATTTTAACAGGCTGTTTTTCTGGCATAAGGGACCGGTTTTTACGGACAATTACCGTACCTGTGGGAGAGTCATTACGATCAATGAACTGAAAAACAGGCTTAAGAAGGAATACGGCAGAGAAGATTATTTCTATACTACCAATAATGAAAGATTTCGAAGGAATCTGTACGACAGTTATCTTGGCGGACTGGATATGGAGAAGTTCCCAAGGCTTTTTAAGCGTGCCATTCCTTTCCGTATGAATATCAGATTGGAAGATTTTGTGAAAGAATATATCTGCATGGAGCAGGATATCCATATCGAACAGATGCAGGAAAGTGTGGTTCTGTACGGGCGGATGCGAAAGAGAATCGAAGATGCTAAGAATGAGCTTTCAGAGCTTTCACAAATAGAAGAGCAATATGGCAAATATGACGAGTGCCGCAAGATAGCAGATAGTCTCAGATATCGCAGGGATAAGTTAAATATTCTTTCTTTGGAACAAGATATCAGAGTGCTTCAGGATAAGGTGGAGCAAGGACTCTTGGACGTGGATCGAAAGAAGGATGCTCTGGCAGAGTATGACCGTCTTCGAAAAGAATGTCAGGAGAGATATGATGAGATTATGCGCCACATTGCAGGCAGCGGATATTCTGATCTGGAGGCAAAGCTTTTAGGTCTGGAAGATGGTATTGCACTGCTTGCAAGAAGTGAGACAAAGTGGCAGGAGACCACAAGAAAGCTTAAGGCATGGGAAGAGGAAGAAACCGTATCCAATCAGATACTTTGGGATATTGAGAAGTTCTGTAAAGGAGATGTCACAGGAGAAGATATCCTACGACTCAAAACCGGTCTGAAAGAAGTGAGAGAGGATGCGGAAAGGCAGCGTCAGGAAGCCACCTCAGAATGCCGCAGTCTTCGGAAGGAAGCAGGATATCTGGAACAGGATCTGATGGAGCTTAAGCTTGGTAAGAAAGCCTATCCAAAGGAGTTGGAGGCTGCCCGCAGAGCACTTCGGTTAAAGCTATATGATACCACCGGCAAGGATGTGCCGGTGAGAATCCTGGCAGATCTTCTGGATATCAGGGATGAAAAGTGGAGAAATGCCATAGAGGGTTATCTGGGGAATCATAAGCTGGCACTGATGGTAGAACCCAAGTATGTCAAGCAGGTTTTTGAGGCGTATGAGGAGCTTGGGAGCAAGGGAATCGGGAAGCCGGCAGGAAGCAGAGAACAAATTCCTTGGGAGAGAATATCCATAGTGGACACGAAACGGCTGACAGAGCAGGAGCACCTTGTGAAGAAAGGCTCTCTGGCAGAAGAGGTAGTATCCAAAGAAGACTATGTACAAGCCTTTGTGAATTATTTACTTGGCAATGTGATGAAATGCGACAATGTGGAGGAACTGCGAGCTGTAAAGGTAGGTGTCACCGCAGAATGTATGTTGTACCAGAGTTATCAGCTAAGGCGTATGAATCCGGATCAATATACCCGCAAAGCATATATCGGTGAGAAGAGCATGCGTGAGCGTCAGAAAGAGTTACAATCAAGACACGATCAAATGCATGCCAGAATGCAGAATTTGGAAACAGTTATT
The DNA here is from genome assembly GCA_017559435.1 of Lachnospiraceae bacterium. Classification (GTDB taxonomy): domain Bacteria; phylum Bacillota; class Clostridia; order Lachnospirales; family Lachnospiraceae; genus Acetatifactor. The sequence continues at coordinate 15,240 of JAFYSG010000145.1, read as the reverse complement.
GCTGATGCTGTGCGGATTCTGGATATGGAGTATTTGAACAATTCTTCTCAGGAATATCTGGACTGGTATCATGACATAGAAGAAAAGCGCAGGAAGGAAGCCAAAAGACGTAACGTCTTAAGTCAGATGGAGGAGCTTGGAGCAGACAGCGTAGATCGTTTGAAAGAGGAACTGAGTCAAGCTGCTGAAAGACAGAGAGAACTGGAAAAGAAAGGGGATCAACTGAAGCTTCAGATTCATGACCATGAGACTAAGATTGATCACTATCGTCAGGAAAATATTACGAAAAATGAAGAACTTCTTAATTGCCGCAGGGAACTTAAAGGGTCCAAAGCACAGGAGGAAGATTTCGATGCTTTTATGGATGAATGCAAAGCTAAGTGGAATGGCAAGGAAGGACAGGCTTTTGTGCCGGATTATTCACGTCTTCTGACTCAAACAGGGGAAGCGATCAAGAAATCACAGGAGAAGCTTTCGCAAGAAAAGGACAAATTGGTAGATGTGCGTAGTGCTTATCTGAAAAAGCATCCTGAAAGAAATTTTTCTGCCAGTTCTGAAGAGAATGAAGATTACAGAACATTACAGCAGGAGCTGGCCTGCGATCAGTTGCTTGTGTATGAGAAAAAGGCTACAGAGCAGGCTGTGATTGCGATAGAGCATTTTAAAGAGGATTTTATCTATAAGATCAGAAGTGCCATCAGAGAAGCTTATATCCGCAGAGATGAACTGAACAGGATCATTCGGAATCTGAATTTCGGTAAGGACCGTTATCAGTTTAAGATTACCAGAAGCAAGGGGATATTTGGTGAATATTACGATATGTTTATGGATGAGACCCTTAACATCAATCCCGCAAGTTTGTCCCAGTCATTAGAAAACCAGATGAATCTGTTTTCTATGGCCCATGAAAACAAATACGGTGTACTTATGAATGATTTGATCCGTATCTTTATCCCACCGGAGGATGCAGGCGCCAAGGAACAGGAGGAGGCCCTTGCGAATATGACCAGATACGCAGATTACCGATCTTATCTGTCCTTTGAGATGGAGCAGATCGTGGAAGGAGAGGAGCGTTTGGTCATCGGTTTAAGTAAGATGATCAAAAAGAATTCCGGCGGAGAAGGGCAGAATCCCTTATATGTGGCACTGCTTGCAAGCTTTGCACAGGCCTACCGCATCCATCAGACAGCAGGTCAGACCAGAAGACCTACCATGCGGCTGGTAATCTTGGATGAAGCATTTTCCAAGATGGATGCGGAGAAGGTGGCAAGCTGCATACAACTGATCAGAGGCCTTGGGTTCCAGGCAATTATCAGTGCTACCAACGATAAGATCCAGAATTATCTGGAGAATGTGGATAAGACATTTGTATATGCCAATCCCAACAAGAAGAGCATCTCCATTCAGGAATTTGAGAAAAAAGAATTTGAACAGCTGGTAACAGATGAAAATTAGGCAAAACAGCGCAGGTAAAGGAGAGTAACATGACAGGCAGAGAATTGGCACAAAAGGTTTTAGCCAATATAAACAAGGTAATCGTAGGAAAGGAAGAGACGGCGAGGCTTCTGCTTACAGCCATGTTGGCAGACGGACATGTGTTGTTGGAAGATGTACCGGGTACCGGTAAGACCAAGATGGCCAAGACATTGGCCAGATCTCTTTCGGCTGAGTATACCAGAATCCAGTTTACACCGGACCTGCTTCCTTCTGATATTACAGGACTGAATATCTATGATAGACAGAAAAATGAATTTGTATTGCGTAAAGGTCCTGTTTTTACCAATATTCTTCTGGCTGATGAGATTAATCGTGCCACACCCAGAACTCAGGCGGGACTTTTAGAGTGTATGGAAGAGCGCCAGGTGACCATAGACGGAGAGACTTACGTACCCGGTAAGCCTTTCTTTGTCATTGCAACACAGAACCCGGTGGAGACAGCCGGAACCTTTCCACTTCCGGAGGCTCAGATGGACCGATTTATGATGAAGCTCTCCATGGGTCTGCCGGGCCGAGAGGAAGAACTTCAGATCATGGATCGTTATATGGAGAAAGAGCCCCTTTTAGATCTTGCCAGTGTCCTTAGCTTGGAAGAACTTAACCAAGCCAAGTCTGAGGCCAATCAAGTATTTGTACATACCTGCATCAGAGAATATATGGTAGACATCGTGGAGGCCACCAGAAAAGGGGATAGTATTGTTATGGGCGTCAGCCCAAGAGGAACCCTTTCTTTCCTTCGCTGTGTAAAAGCATATGCGTACCTGCAGGGCAGAAACTTCGCGACGCCGGATGATGTGAAGGCCGTAGCAGTGCCCGTACTGGCTCATAGAATCGTACTAAGTTATAGTTACGGCAAAGGTAATGACACCCGAGCACTTGTAGCACAGATACTTGACAGCATACCCGTACCTACAGAGGATTTTGGAGTATGACAAAAATAATCGGAATCGGAATCATTGCATTTCTGCTGTTTTACATACAGAAACAAATATACAAAAGGCTTTGGAACCGTGATCTGAAAGTGCATATAAGGTTTGCTTCCACGGAAATGTTCCAGGGTGATACCGGTCAGATGCTGGAGGTGGTAGAAAACCGGAAACGTCTGCCTCTGCCTGTGTTGAAGGTAAAGTTTCAGACAGACAGGAATCTGCTCTTTGCAGATAAAGAAGGTTCAAAAGTCACAGACCTTTTGTATTGGAATGATGTTTTTCAGGTGGGTGGCGGTGAGAAGATCACCCGTACCCTTACGTTCACAGCAAAGAAAAGAGGGTACTATAAAGTATTGGGCATCGATCTGGTGTCTGCGGATCTGTTCCTGACCACGCAAATGGTGGACAGCAGACAGGAGGAGTGTTACCTGTATGTGTATCCCAAACCATACATAAGTCCGGAATTACAACATTCCCTCCAGATGTTGAACGGGGAGATTCTGACCAGAAGGCATCTGTTGGAGGATCCCTTTGAATATCGTGGCATCAGGGAATATCAGCCGTATGATGATATGCGAAGCGTCAATTGGAAGGCCACTGCCAGGACCGGTGAAATTAAGGTGAACCAGAAGAATTATACCTCCCTGCAGACCATCAGAATCTTCTTTAACGTGGAAGATACAGGCATCCTGAAGAAAGAAGAGGCGGTGGAGATGTGCTTTCGTCTGGTGGCCGGAATTGCGCAATTTTTCTTATCACAGGGCATCCGCATCGCAGTGTATGGCAACGGTGTGGACATTATGAATGGAGAAGTGATGAGTGTGGAAGCCGGTGCGGGAAGCGGCCAGATGGACAGAATCTACAAAGCACTGGCCAGAGTAGATACCACCAAGCCGGTAGTTTCTTTTCGAGAGATTTTTGGTGAAAAACTTCTGACTGAAGATAAGAGCACCAGAACCATGATCGTGGCACCCAATGCCTATCAGGATTTTTTGGAACTTCTTGAAGATTATGATAAGATGGGGGGAGACTATGTATGGTTCTACCCTATCTGGGAAAAAGAACCGCCGCAGATACCACAATGGGCTACCCCTCACGTAAGATGGATACCGGCGAGAGAGGAGATCAAGTGAAAAAAGAGAGAATCATAATGATCCGTGAACTGTTGGTGACCCAAATGACACATTTACTTCTCTTCCTGTTTGCTGTAACTGTGTTTGGTCTTGTGGGTGCTACAAAGCCTGTGATCTGGAAATGGGTGATGCTTGGCCTGGTTCCCTTTTTACTCTTCCTGGTCAGAAGATACAGCAATCATTTTCTGGTGTTTATGGGAAGTCATATAGTGTTTATCCTGTTGCTTTCAGTGATTCCCTATGTGGATCAGGCAGAACAAATCGCTTTTTACGTGTGTGTGATCGGCTACGTGGTCTACTCCTTTTATCTGCGTGTGAAAACAAAGGAACGATTGACCGGAGTGGTCAATCCGATTGCAGGTGTAGGGGCAGCTGCAGTCTGCCGTCTCTTTCAGCATTATCAGGGGATCCCGGAATGGGAGAAATATTATGTGGTGCCTGTGATCCTCTTCTTATGCTTTTACTTTCTCCAGATGTATCTGGAGCAGTATCAACGTTTCCTGATCGTAAATGTCAGCAGTACCGGACATATCCCTGAAAAAACCATGTTTCGAAGCGGCATATCGCTGGTGAGCCTGTTCTCTGTGGGTACGGCTATTCTGCTTCTTCTTACATCCGATGTGGGTTGGGTAGGACGTATCGCTAATGTGCTGAAAACGATATTCATCTGGATGCTGAGATTGTTATTTAGAGGGGGCGGTGATGAGGCAGAAAATATCCTGCAACAGGAATCCACTGCTCAGAAACAGGATCAGGGTATGCTTCCCATAGAGGAGACTGAACCTGCACTGTTCTGGGTGATCCTTGAAAAGCTGGTGATGATCGTCGTGGCTATAGCATTTGCAGCACTGATCATCTGGGCTGTTTACGCTTTGATCAAATTCTTGCATGACCGCTTCAAAAGCCGGATCTTAACCGTAGAGGAAGAACTGGATAATACCACAGATATCAGGGAGAAATGCGAGATTGAACGCCGCCAAAGTAAGAAACATTCCTTTTTCGGCTTCTTAAGTACCAAAGAAAGAATAAGGCGTATCTACAAAAAGGAAGTGTGGACGGGGAGATGGCAGCTTGCAAAAGATGGCAGCCCTGACATGCTGCGGCGACTGACTGCCAAAGAGTGCGGAGAAGGACTTGCACGTAATCGACTTGCACAAGTATATGAGAAGGCCAGATATTCAGAGGAAGAGTGTACTTCAGAGGATATCAGACGAGCAAAAGAAAAATAAGTAATAATATATAAAACTGCGGTATTGACGCAAATATGCGTTCATATGGCAGTTTTTTTAATGGTCAAATTATTAGATAATTTTGTGGATTTATCAACTCTTTGAAATGCAAACCTTTTTTAGGAATCGTAAGTTATCCTTCCTTTTCCCGGTTATAAATTCCTACATAAAAGTTCTGTTTTACGCCATTCGCCGTTAAATAAGCCGTCAAAAATATTTTTGCATAAAGGTGGTAAAATATATTGTAATACATCGGTAACAATATGCTGATATGACAAATGTAATAATTATTGATTGAGCATTTGTTAAAATAATGTGTTATTAAAATTATGTCTAGGAGGTTTTATACTATGCCAAAACGTGGAGAAAATATTTACAAACGTAAGGATGCCAGGTGGGAAGCCAGGTATATCAAGGGGTATGACACTCTGGGAACTGCACAATATGGCTATATCTATGCTAAGACTTATAGCGAGGTAAAAGATAAACTGGCAGAGATCAAGGTTAAATTATACGACCAAAGTAAGAGAGTACCCAATACTTTCGGGGAATACTGCGATGAATGGTTGACATTATCCCGCAATCGTGTGAAAGAATCTACCTATGTAAAATATTATGGAATTGTTAATACACGCCTGAAACCGGGGCTGGGAAGCCTCTTGCCGGAGGAATTAAATACGATTATTATTGAGAAGTTTAGTAACAATCTGCTAATACAAGTGAATCTGTCCCCTAAAACAGTCAGAGATATTCTGACAGTATTGCATGCAGTGATTGATTATGGCAGAAAACAAAGAGGAAGTGGTTTTATAGAGATGGATATCATTTATCCCCAAAGCCGCAAAAGTAAGATGAGGGTATTAAGTAACGAAGAACAGTACAGACTGGTGCAGTATCTTATGACAGATATGGATTACACCAAATTTGGTATTCTCTTAGCTTTATTTACCGGAATGCGCATTGGAGAAATATGTGCTTTGCGGTGGGAGGACATCTATATAGAGGACAAATTTCTTCATGTGTGCAAGACCATGCAGCGGCTACAAAAGGTGGATGAAGATAATGCGTATTGTAAGACTAAGATCGTCATTGGCGATGCCAAAAGCGATACTTCTATCCGAGATATTCCCTTGAATGAGCACTTGGCTGAAATCTGTAAGATTATGAGCCCGGATGCTTCAAAAGCCTATGTATTGACAGGCAAAGTGGATGTATATCTGGATCCTCGCACATTACAGTATCGTTTTTCCAGGGTAGCATATGAATGTGGACTGGAAGGGGCACATTTCCATACATTGAGGCACACTTTTGCCACACGATGTATAGAGTCGGGATTTGAAATTAAATCTCTCAGTGAGGTACTGGGGCATGCCAGCACCAAAGTCACCCTTGACAGATATGTACACTCTTCCATGGATCTAAAACGCATCAATATGGATAAGCTGCCAGCGTATGGGCTGTAAATTTATTTGTAAAAAATATTAAAAAAAGATATTATTATTTGAAAATTTATGATATACTTAGAAATGTATTGAAAAGATTCCACCATGAAAGGAAAGATGGTATGAATGCAGTATACGAGAAGCTGATGAACTGCTATCAATGCGTAAGGGAAAAAACGGACTTTGTGCCGGAGGTTGCGATTGTTCTGGGGTCGGGTCTGGGAGATTATGCAAAGCAGATCCAAGTGGCATATGAGCTTCCTTATTCTGAGATAGAAGGGTTTCCCGTGTCTACGGTTCCCGGGCATGCCGGCAAGTTTATCTTTGGTTTTATCGAAGGAACCCCGGTGGTGTGCATGAAGGGAAGAGTGCATTATTACGAGGGATATCCGATCACGGATGTGGTGCTTCCTGCCAGACTGATGAAACTGATGGGGGCGAAGATTTTATTCCTGACCAATGCGGCCGGGGGTGTAAATACGACTTTTCATGCGGGTGATCTGATGCTGATCAGGGATCATATTGCCTGTTTTGCGCCCAATCCTTTGATCGGGCCTAATATTGACGAGCTTGGTGTCAGGTTTCCTGATATGAGTCGTGTGTATGATGCAGAGCTTCAGGAGATTATTCGTGACACGGCCAGGGAACAGGATGTATATTTACAGGAAGGTGTGTATGCACAGCTTACGGGACCTTCTTTTGAGTCGCCGGCGGATATTCGCATGATGCGTGTGCTTGGGGCGGATGCGGTAGGCATGAGCACTGTGGTGGAAGCCATAGCAGCTAATCACATGGGTATGAGGACCTGTGGTGTATCCTGTATCAGTAATCTGGCGGCAGGCATGACACAGAAGCCGCTGAGTCATGAGGAAGTGCAGGAGGCAGCTGATATGGCGGCCAAGGATTTTGCACGATTGGTGACGGAAAGTGTAAAGAAGATGGGAAAATGGCATAAGGGATGAGGAGTCGTATGTTGAATGATGAAATGGCTGGAATTTTGGTGAAAGCTGCGATGGATGCCAGGAACCGGGCATATGCGCCTTACTCTCATTATCAGGTTGGGGCGGCGCTTCTTGCTGCTGATGGCAGGATTTATCAGGGGTGTAACGTGGAGAATGCCTCCTATGGTGCCACCAATTGCGCAGAGCGGACAGCTTTTTTTAAAGCGGTCAGTGAAGGAGTATGTAAGTTTACTGCCATTGCCATAGCAGGTGGACTTAAGGGCAAAGAAATCTGTGATTATGCTTATCCGTGTGGAATTTGTCGGCAGGTGATGCAGGAATTTTGTAAGCCGGATTTTCAGATTGTTGTGGTGAAGAGTGAAACAGATTATCAGGTTATGACTTTGGCTGAGTTATTGCCCCATGGGTTTGGAGGAGCTTCTATCGTATGAATATCAGATTGTACAATGCCTTAATTCTTACTATGGAAGAGAATCGGCCGGTTTTTCGGGGAGAGATTCTGATTCGGGATGAGAAGATCCTGGCTGTAATTGAGGAAAGGTCGGGCTGTGAAGACACCGGTGCCCGAGAAGCACAGATAAGTTGCAAGGACGACGTTATCTGGGATGTACAGATTGACTGTAAGGGCAATCTGTTGATGCCGGGATTTAAAAATGCCCACACCCATTCCGGCATGACGTTTCTCAGGTCCATGGCAGATGATCTGCCTTTGCAGGAGTGGCTGAATGACAGAGTGTTTCCGTTAGAAGCGAAGTTGACGCCGGAGGATATTTATCATTTGTCAGGATTGGCGATTTTGGAGTATCTTACTTCCGGAGTGACTTCCATATTCGATATGTATTTGGATAATGATGCTACGGCACAGGCCTGTATGGACATGGGAATGCGCTGTGTATTGGCAAGCGGGCTGAATGATTTTACTTCATCCATAGAAAAGATGGAAATGGATTATGTGAAGTGGAATCTGGCCAAAGATGGGAAGGTTGACTCGACAATAAATCAGATCACGGAGCATCCAAGGCGTTCGCTGATCACATACAGGTTGGCATTTCATGCAGAATATACTTGCTCCAAGGAATTGTTAAGTCAGGTGGCTGCGTTGGCAAGACGCTATCAGGCTCCTGTTTATACACATATGGCTGAGACTATCAGGGAAGTGGAAAATTGTAAGCACAAGTATGGTATGACACCGGCGGTGTTTTTGGAATCTTTAGGAATGTTTGAATATGGCGGTGGCGGTTATCACTGTGTACATATGAGTGAAGAGGATATGGAGGTGTTCTCAAGGCATGGTATGTATGTGATCACCAATCCCGGCTCTAATACCAAGCTGGCCAGTGGTATTGCACCCATTGCAGAATATGTCAGAAGGAAGATTCCGGTAGCCATTGGAACGGATGGCCCTGCCAGCAACAATTGTCTGGATATGTTCCGGGAGATGTTCCTGGTGACTGGCTTGAGCAAGCTAAAGGAGCAGGATGCTTCCAGTATGGATGCCTCAAAGGTACTGGAAATGGCCACAGTAAACGGTGCCAAGGCTATGGGGCTTGGCACCAGTGATGTGCTTGCAGTTGGGAAAAAGGCCGATATCATCATGATCGATCTGCACCAGCCTAATATGCAGCCCATTCATAATATACCAAAGAATCTGGTATACAGTGGCAGTAAGTCTAATGTATGCATGACCATGATAGGTGGGAAGATTCTTTATCAAAATGGCGAATTTTATGTAGGGGAGAGCCCGGAACGCATATACGCCGAATGTAATCAGATTGTAAAGCGCATGCTTAACAATATAACTCTCTAATCATACTACATAGGAGGAAAAAACAATGTTAGAGAAACTTTTCAAGCTCAAAGAGCACAAAACTGACGTCAAGACAGAAGTTATGGCCGGTATTACCACGTTTATGACCATGGCTTACATTTTGGCTGTCAACCCCAACATCCTTTCTGCATCAGGAATGGATGCCAAAGCCGTATTGCTGGCTACAGCACTGGCTTCCTTTATCGGTACCATGTTAATGGCCTTTTTGGCAAATTATCCTTTTGCGTTGGCACCCGGTATGGGCCTGAATGCTTATCTGGCGTATACGGTAGTGTTGACATACGGTTATTCCTGGCAGATCGCTTTATTGGCTGTGTTTATTGAAGGTATCATTTTTATCCTGCTTTCTGTCACAAACGTTCGTGAAGCTATCTTTAATGCGATTCCGTTGACCCTGAAGTCTGCGGTAAGTGCCGGCATCGGTCTGTTTATCGCATTTATCGGTTTGCAGAATGCTAAGATTGTAGTAAACAGTGACTCCACACTGGTAACCTATCAGACCTTTAAGACAGACTTCAGTTCTGTAGGTATGGGTGCTTTGCTGGCATTGATCGGTGTATTGATCACAGGCTTCCTTCTGATCAAAAAGGTTAAGGGTGGTATCCTGTTTGGTATCCTGCTTACATGGGTGCTTGGCATCATCTGCGAGCTGCTTGGTCTGTATGTGCCCAATCCTGCGCTGGGTATGTATTCTGTGATTCCTACTGCATTTGTATCCTTTGATTTCTCTGCACTTGGCAAGACATTCGGACAGCTGTTTGCAGCAGATTTCAGCGCATTGTCTAACTTTGCGGAGTTTATCGTAGTTATCTTTGCATTCCTGTTTGTGGATATTTTTGATACTCTGGGAACTTTGATCGGTGTAGCTTCTAAGGCTAATATGCTGGACGAGGAAGGTAAGCTACCTAAGATTAAAGGCGCACTGTTGGCAGATGCTGTTGCAACCAGTGCAGGTGCTGTTCTGGGTACTTCTACCACCACCACTTTCGTAGAAAGTGCAGCCGGTGTGACAGAAGGCGGAAGAACCGGTCTGACAGCTGTTACCACAGGTTTCCTGTTCCTGCTGGCAGTAGTGTTCTCACCCTTGTTCCTGACCATTCCTTCTTTTGCAACGGCTCCTGCATTGATCATTGTAGGTTTCTATATGATCGCATCTGTTGCAAAGATTGATTGGGAGAATATGTTGGAAGCAATCCCTGCATTCCTTTGCATCATTGCTATGCCTCTGTGCTATAGTATTTCTGAGGGTATTGCTATTGCAGTGATTTCTTGGACCATTCTGCATGTATGTACCGGTAAGGCTAAGAATAAAGTAAGCGTACTGATGTATATACTGACAGTGCTGTTTATTTTGAAATACATTTTCCTGTAAAAGTCTGTTTTGTGAAAGATTAGTGAAGTGCAGGAAGAGGGCGGCAGTACAGGCAGGTGCCTGCTGCCGCCTCATATATTAGGTTTCATTGATAAGAGATGAGGTAAGTATGGAGTATTTGGTCTTTTTTGCAACAATAGGGTTATTTTTGCTGATACTGGCACTGAAGGGGGCATGGGATGCCGGAAAGCTGGAAAAGCGATTTATCAGGCAATTATATGAAGATTATGGTAAACTGCCGAAGCGGGAGTACAAGGTGGAACGATTCCTGCGGATTGACAGTTATTTTAAAAAGCATCCGAAAGAAGGTCAGATCGATGATATTACCTGGAATGACCTGAATATGGATGAAGTTTTCAAACGAATGAATCATACTCTTTCCTCCACCGGGGAAGAATATTTATATTATACACTGCGGACACCTGCAATGCAGGCAGAGGCACTGGAAAGTCAGGAGAAGATGGTGGAATTTTTTGACAGCCATCCGGATGAGCGTGTGAAATTTCAGCTTCTTATGAGAAGGCTGGGAAGTACGGGGAATTATTCTCTGTATGATTATCTGGAATATCTTGACGTATTGGGGAAACGTTCCAATGGAAAAATCATGGCATTGGATCTTTTGCTGGTGGGATTGATCGGCTTATGTTTCGCGAATTTCTCGGTAGGACTTTTTGCCATCGTGGGCTTGCTGGTTTACAATATTACGACTTATTATAAAGAGAAGAAGGATATTGAACCTTATCTTACCAGTTTGGGATATGTGATGCGCCTGTTGGATGTAAGTGACAGGCTGTTGAAGCTTTCCCTTCCTGCCTGTGAAAAGCAGCAGGAAATCATCGGCAGACATAAGAGTAAGCTGGCTAAGATGAAGCAGGGATCCGGCTGGGTACTGGCCGGTACTAGTGTGAGCAGCGGGAATCCGCTGGAAATTCTGGGAGATTACCTGAATATGGCCCTGCATATTGATATTATGTTGTTTAACAGGATGCTGAAGCAGTTGAACCTTCACTTAGAAGATGTGGATGTGCTGGTCACCCAGATTGGACAGATGGAGACAGCGGTATGTATCGCAGCTTACAGGAAATCCATGGAAAATGGATGGTGTAAGCCGGTATGGACACAGGATTTGGTGTATTCCATAAAGGAGGCATATCATCCTTTGATCGATCAGCCGGTGAAAAACAGTATTGATACCCGTAAAGGCGTGCTGCTCACCGGTTCCAATGCCTCGGGTAAGTCCACGTTTTTAAAGACAGTGGCACTTGGTGCCATCCTGGCTCAGACCGTAAATACCTGTCCGGCGGACTACTATGAGGCATGTTTTTATCGCATTTACTCCTCCATGGCACTGCGAGATGATATTGAAAGCGGAGAGAGTTATTATATTGTGGAGATCAAATCCTTGAAAAGAATTCTTGACCAAATAGGTCAATATCCTGTGCTTTGTTTTGTGGACGAGGTGTTGAGAGGGACCAACACAGTGGAGCGTATTGCGGCATCTACACAGATTCTCAGAAGTCTGAGTAACAACAATATGATCTGCTTTGCAGCCACCCATGATATTGAATTGACAGAGCTTTTGAAGGATCACTATGATAATTATCATTTTGAGGAAGAAATCCGTGACGGAGATATTTTCTTTCAGTACAAATTGCTTTCCGGAAAGGCCACAACCCGCAATGCCATCCGCCTTTTAGAGATTATGGGGTATGAGGAGTCTATTATTTCAAAGGCCACAGGTCTTGCAGAGAATTTTGTGAATACAGGTGTGTGGTGCTTGACGGCTGAGCCCGACGCTGATATACTGTAAATTGTAGTAAGGAAGCAGAAGTGTTTGAGCCGCGTGGTGACGGCGGAAAAGAGAGGTAATATGAATTTTGTCAATACTTTTTTGTCTTATTTTGTTCTGACAATCTTATTTGTGGCTGTTGCGGGTATCGGTGCAGCCATAGGAATCTACAAACGTAAAAAGAAGAATGCAGAGCAGGAAGCATAGATATGATCACAACGATACTTTGGGATGTAGATGGTACATTATTGGATTTTCATTACTCGCAAAAGCATGCGCTTTACAAATGTTTTCAGACTGCAGGGCTTACCATGACGGAGGAGATTCTTCAGAGATATTCAGAGATTAATGATTCCTTTTGGAAACGGTTGGAGCTTGGTGAGATTACGAAGCAACAGTTGTTAACAGGAAGGTTTCAGACGCTTTTTGAGGAGTATGGGATAGAGGGCGTGGACATATCTGCTTTTAGGAAGGAGTATCAAGAGGAACTTGGCAATGTATTCTGTTATATTGACGATGCACTCACTATATGTAAGTCCTTAAAGGGCAGGGTGAAGCAGTATGTGATCACCAATGGTGTCACTTCTACCCAGAAGAATAAGCTGCAGCTTTCGGGACTGGCAGATTGCATGGATGGGCTGTTTATCTCTGAGGAGATTGGAACAGCTAAGCCCGGAAAAGCTTTTTTTGATGCGGTTTTGGCCGCTGTGGACGAAACGGATAAGAGCAAGATTCTGGTGGTCGGGGATTCCTTATCCAGTGATATTAAGGGTGGCGTGTTGGCAGGGCTTAAGACTTGCTGGTATCGTCCGGAGGGAACTGTCAATCACACAGAGTATCAGGCGGATTATCAGATAGATGATTTGCACCGGGTCTTGGATGTGTTAGAGGAGTGTGCAAAATGGCAAAATCACCCAGACAAAAGATGAAGCTGCTTTTTCTGCTGCAAATGCTTGCTGAAAATACAGACGAGCATCATGCGCTTACCACACAGGAGATAATTGATCGGCTGGAAGCTAATGATATTCATGCAGAGCGTAAGAGTATCTATGATGATATCAGGACGCTGCAGGATTTTGGTTATGATATTGTACAGAACGCCAGTAGAAGCGGTGGCGGTTATTTTCTGGCGGGAAGAGAATTTGAACTGCCAGAGTTAAAGCTTTTGGTAGATGCTGTGCAGTCTTCTCGTTTTATCACCACCAAGAAGTCCAGAGAGCTGATCCGCAAGCTGGAGCATATGGCCGGCCGTCATGATGCAGGGAAACTGCAGAGGCAGGTTTATGTGGCGGGACGGATTAAGACGGAGAATGAGAGTATCTATTACAGTATAGATGCCATTCACAGAGCCATTCAGGAGAATCGTCAGATTTGTTTTCCTTACCTCGAGTGGACTTTACAAAAGGAATTAAAGCCACGTCCCGGGCGTGAGACATATCAGGTCAGTCCCTGGGCATTAATCTGGCGTGAGGAAAATTATTATCTTGTGGCCTTTGACAGTGCTTCTTCCATGATGAAGCATTATCGCGTGGACAAAATCGGTACGGTAGAGATACTGGACCTGACGAGGGAAGGACATGAATGGGCAGAGAACCTTGACCTGGCCGCTTATGCAGACCGTACTTTTGGTATGTATGGGGGCAGGGAGGAGATTGTTACTCTGCGATTTCCGGACCGTTTGATTGGTGTAGTGATTGACCGGTTTGGTAAAGAAGTTGATGTGATGCCTGCAGAGACCGGTTTTTTTAAATGCCGCACCAAAATCGCTGTCAGTGGCCAGTTCTTTGGCTGGATCACAGGCATCGGCAAGGAAGCTGTGATCGTATCTCCGAACAGTGTGAAAGAAGCGTATCAAAATTGGCTGAAAGAGATATTGGAAAGCCAATAAATTGTTGTTTTTAATGTTTTTGTAGCTTTATAGAAAGGAAAATATGTATGAGTATTGGATTTGAATCATCCAGTTCAGGTGATGGAAGTTATGGTTTGGATTACCGCCCCAAGAGAACGGTGTATGTGATCAAGAAGGATGGCAGTAAGGAAGCTTTTAATGTGCAGAAGGTAATCAATGCGGTGGGCAAAAGTGCTTATCGTGCTTTGACCAAGTTCACTGAGGATGAGGAGAGAAATATCTGTCAATATGTGGTTGATAAGGTGGATGAGCTTGAGCAGGCCGAGATTCCCATTCCCATCATGCACAATATCGTAGAGAGTGCGCTGGAACAGGTAAAGCCCATTGTAGCCAAGAGTTATCGGGATTACCGTAATTATAAGCAGGACTTCGTGCGTATGCTGGACGACGTGTATAAGAAGAGTCAGTCCATTATGTATATCGGTGATAAGGAGAATTCCAATACGGACTCGGCGCTGGTGTCCACTAAGAGAAGTCTGATCTTTAATCAGCTGAATAAGGAGCTGTACCAGAAGTTTTTCATGACCACAGAAGAGATTCAGGCTTGTCGTGACGGTTATATTTATGTGCATGATATGTCTGCCAGAAGAGATACCATGAACTGCTGTCTGTTTGATGTGCAGAACGTTCTGTCAGGCGGTTTTGAGATGGGTAATATCTGGTACAATGAGCCTAAGACTCTGGATGTGGCTTTTGATGTGATCGGCGATATCGTGCTCAGTGCAGCCAGTCAGCAGTATGGCGGATTTACGGTACCCAGTGTGGATCTGATCTTAGAGCCATACGCGGAGAAGTCCTATCAGCGCTATATTGAAAAATATACCCGTATGGGTGTGGATAGGGAGATTGCTGAAGCAGAAAGTTATGCGGATGTGGAAAGAGAGTATGAACAGGGCTTCCAGGGGTGGGAGTACAAGTTCAATACGGTGGCCAGCAGCCGTGGGGATTATCCTTTCATCACTGTGACAGCAGGCACCGGTACCGGTCGGTTTGCCAAACTGGCAACGATTACTATGTTGAATGTAAGGCGTAAAGGACAGGGCAAGAAGGAGTGCAAGAAGCCGGTATTGTTCCCGAAGATCGTCTTCTTATATGATGAGAACCTGCACGGACCGGGAAAGCCTATGGAGGATGTATTTGAGGCCGGTGT